>NZ_JAOQJK010000006.1 GCF_025567045.1 Barnesiella propionica
AGGTGGTGACGCATGTCGTCTTGTTTTTTTTCATCACGGCTGAAAATCCGGATTTCACGGAGGTCGCTGTCTATAAATCTTCGCAATACGGCGTTACCGAAACTTCCGGTTCCTCCCGTAATTAATAATACTTTGTCGCTGAATATGCTCATAACTGTATTCTTTTGTTGGTTTATTTATTTAATTATATGTTTATTCTTTTTAAAGAACGAAAAAAACAAATGTTTCTCTTCTTTATTAAAACTAAAAAAATACATTACAACGATATATAATAGGGAAAATAATATCCCTTTATAGATAAAGGATATCAAAAGATTATCAATCTGCACAATCTTACTAAAAACCAAAAACAATATAATGATCGGAATAAAACGAAGGATTATACTTAATATCCCATCCTTCAAAAACGCTCTCATGTCTAAATGAATGCTCTTTTGATATATAATTGTCAATCCTATATCGAAAAATAAAAATGTTCCTATACAAATTCCCAAAGCTGCCCCCACCGCCCCCATAGAAGGAGCTAATAAAACGGATAAAGACGAACTTATAATTGCAGCAAATAAATACATATATGCATTATATTTCAATTTATTCTGAGCTAACAGAATCGTAGCACCTATTTGTTGCGATAAAAAAATAAAATTGGGTAAAATCAGTAAACATGCGACATAATAAGACTTAGAAAATGAACTACCCACCCATATTTGTATAAAATCGGAACCTATCAAAAATACACCTAAAATTAAAAATCCCACGATATACGCCTGGATACGGCCTACTCTTAACATTAAAGATGACAGAGCTTTTGTATCTTTTTCCTGCGCGATTAATTGCGACACTTTCGGTAAAAATAATCCGTTTAAAGCTCCGGCAAATACATATATATACCCGTCTATGGTAGAACCGATGGCAAATACAGCTATTTCTTCGGTACCGGAAAAAATTCCTAAAATAGAAGGTGCTATATTTTTAATAAATAATTCTCCCAAAACTATCAAAACCAACCAAAAAGAGACATTAAATAAACCTCCCAATAATTTTTTATCATAATATTTCCAGTTGATTCCCGTAACATTTCTTTTTATCAGATATATAACCCGGATGAAATTAATTATACAAGGTACACAAGCATATATAAGAACCAGCATATATAATTTATACCCTAAAGATAATGCTACCACTGTAAAGACTATCGAGAAAAATTTTACAGAAACATCGAATAACTTTGTTTGAATAAATAATTCATAAGACATATATATACCTTTCACAAAGATGAAAGGCAAGGATATTACACTTGCGGAAGCGGCGATTAAATAAATATGCCTGAATTTAACCAGCTCCTCGGGTGTAAGTTTTACGAATATCCGGTCCAGAAAAAAATAAAGAATAAATAAAATAATGCAAACAATAATATCCAAAACCAAATATATCTTTGCCGACAATCCAATAATATTCTGAACCTCGTTTTCTTTGCCTTCCGCCCGGTATTTCGTGATATACCGCGATATAGCCTGCCATAAGCCAAAATCTACGATAAAGTAAGTAAGAAACGATGTAACCAGCATATATAAACCATAATCGGCTTTTCCGATTTTAGAGATCATCCAGGGAGTATATAGCAATCCGGCTATTATATTGAAAAATATGGCGAAATAAGAAAGAAAAGCCCCTAACTTTATCTGTTTATTAGAATCGATCATACATAATTAGTTAAAACCATTGAATCCCAAAAAAAGCCGTATGTATAATTACTCGATATTATTTTCATTATCAGAATAGCTACGACTACGATAAATATCAAATATTTGATTCGCGGATTTTGTATACTTATCGTATTTAATAAGACGGGAACAAACAATAACAAAAATATAGAATAGTATTGGACCACTCTCATTAACGCCGCACTTGTAAAAGTGAGGGGAACAAAAAGCACAGCCATACTTATAGCATTGTAAAATCTGTTTGCAAAAGGATAATATGTTATTGCTTTTTTATACATCATCAGCCCTAACAATACTATACCCATGAAAAGTGTAGTGAATCCCCAGGCTCCGCGGGTCGTATCTTCCGCATATCCCAGATAATTGTCACTACCTGATAATATTGCCAGTTGCAAAGCAAACTGACGGCCCAATACTACCAGTACGGGAAAAGATAGAATACTCGACCAGTACAATAACCTGGATTGTTTTACATTAGCAATAAAGTAGAAAGGGAAAAACAATAATGCCGATTTATGAACAAACATTCCGCAGAAGATCAAAAATATAAACGGAATTAATTTTCGCCGTTTTATAAATTCAAAACTTAACAAAGTAAATGCCGTTGCAATGGTTTGCCGGGTACCTGTAATTGAGAAAAAAGAATAGAATAACGCCTGATATAATATAAATGCAAAAACAGCATCCCGGATGTGTTCCGTATTTTTATATATAAAATGTCCTAAAGCTCCAAAAAAGAAAACGGCGACTAAAAATAAGAATGTCTGATAATCTTCACAGAAAACCTGAAAGATTTTTTGCAATAACGGATATCCGGCATCTTTTCCTTCCTTACCGATATATACTTCATAAAAATTCTTTAATATAGAGTCCCAGCTTTCATACTTTATATTTTCAAATTTAAGATAATAAGCATAGGTATCCGCTCCTACCGCAAAATTTCGAAGTCCGGACTGTAAAATAAAAAGGAAACAGATGAAAACAACAAACCATTTTCTCCTCAATGAAACATTATATTCTTGCCCGTGACTCCCGGAACCAAATAATAATGCAGAAAAAAATATAATAAATATAAGAACGAGCTGAACGATCATCGACTGATTAATTTTTCATATAAACGAATAATTTGCATTACATTACGTTCATAATCAAAGTTTTCTTTTACATAGTTAATAGCAGGAGTAGAAAAATATTTTTTACCATTTTTCTTAATTATATTTGCCTTTGCAATAATATCTGATACATTATGGGGCCTGACTACGTATCCACAATTATTGCCAATTAATTCGGGGCAAGCAGTAGAATCGAAAACGATAGATGGAGTTCCGCAGGCCATAGCCTCTGCTATGACTTTTCCAAATGTATCTTCAACAGAAAGGTGCACATAAACATCGGCCGCAGAATATACTTTTGCTAATTCTTCCGCTCCCTGAATATAGGGTATATGTGTAATGGACGGGGGTATTTCAGTGTCTTTATAACATTGTCCTACCATAACAAGGTGCATGTCTTCGGGGAGCATTTTCATTAACTCCATAGCATCTTTATAGCGAGAAGTATTTTTATTCCACCCTGCGCTTACACTCAATAAAATAAATTTATCTTCAGGTATTTGATATTTTTTTCGGATATCTTCGGGCTGGGGAAAGAATTTTTTATAATCTACCCAATTATATATATAAGAAACAGGGTATTTCGACAAAAATGAACGGGATGCTTCTTTTTGCAACCATCGGGAGACAGAAACGATGGCCATATTATCGATAGAAGTAAACCATTTCTTTTTATCTGTATACAATCGTCTGCTCCTATCCAAAAATAAAGAAGAAGGATAACTTCTGAATTGGGGACAATGTCCGCACTGTTTCTCCCATTTATAGCAACCTGCCGAGGTGTAATGAGCGCATTTTCCAGTAAAAGCCCAGCAATCGTGCAATGTCCAAACTACCGGAATACCGGCCATTGACAAAAAATTAAATATGATTCGTAAGTTGAGATAATTCCCATGTAAATTATGTAAATGTATAATATCAGGTTTTACATGTTCAATATACTTGACCAGCCGTCTCGTTCCTTTTGCCGTATAATATCCTTGATTGCCCAATAACCGGGAACCAATATTATGCAAATAATTTTCAAGTTTACTTCCTATTTTATAACTTTTCTCATAATCGGTATTTCCTTGTCCATAAGCAATATAACAAGTATGTCCCATTTTTTCCAATTGGGAGGCAATATCTACGCAGATGGAACCTGTACTACCACGGCCGCAAACGGTATTAATCTGAAGAATTACCATATTTAATTAAGAAAATATTGTTTTTATTTCTTCGAAAAATTCCCGATCTTTTTGACATATCAAAGCCCGGCTATCGTATGGCACATTAACATCAACGGATAATATACTCTCTGCCAGATCTTGCTCTTTTGCTGAAGAAGAAAAATAAATTATTTTAGCGAAAGGGGATTTTTCAATACTTTCTATTTTTGTTGTGACTACCCTTAAATTATGAGATAAATAAGTTATAATTTTAGAAGGGAATGCAGAAGACATATAATCTCCCACGACCTGAGGATTAACGGCAATTTGGCATGAAAACAAAAGATTTGATAAATCTTTTTCATACAAAATCCCATGAAAAACGCAGGCTTCTCTTTTTAATTTATCGTTCACAACAGTTATTTCTCTTTTCAGTTTTTCTACTACAGCCGGAGTCCCGTAGCCACAAATATGCATCGTATAATTCGAAGGTAAATGGCATATACACCCCACTGCACCAAAAGCTCCTCCCCGTGTTATTTCAATTCCTCCTGCATAAACAATGTTAATGTTATCTTTATCCTGAATATTTTCCCCAAAAACGGGAATATAACTTCCGTATAATATCGAAGAAACGGCTTTATCAGAAAACCTTTTCGCTAATAAACTGGAGACCAATATATATTCATCTGCATCCTCAATAAGAGCTTTTTCCCATCTTCTAAGGTATTTTTTCTTCTTCCAGACTTCGGTATATATTTCTTCTATTTGCAAAACAATTTTATATTTTTTGATTTTTTTCGCATATCGAAGAGGTATAGATAACCATTCGCTATGATATACCAATATTTTTTCATTCTTACGGGAATGAATCACCAATTCTATAAACAACCATAAAAGAGAGATAAAAATATTGATATACGAAAAGAACTTGTTATAAGCAGGAAATCCAGGAGCAATATAAAGATTTCTTTTTTTTCGAAGCTTTTCTATGTTTTTGTTCTTCCTTTTTGCCGAAGTTCTCCAGGCGGGAGAAATAAGTTTAACATCATGTCCGGTCCTTTGCATTACAGATACGATATAATCCATCTTATTACAAGCCGACAAAGCACAAGCTCTATCTTCTCCCGCATTGCGTACATCATAAAATCCAATGTATTTTATCTCTTGCCGATTCATCACAGTCTACCGTCAATCAAACCTCTATCGAGAAAAGCCTTCACATCATAAATAATATGATTATCTTCCGCCAATGATTGTACATCCAGCTCATTGAATTTATCATGAGCAACCGCTAATATGATAGTATCAAATTTCTCTTTCGGCAAGGTATTTATCACCTCTATACCATATTCATGCGCGACAATAGCGGGATGTGCCCAAGGATCATAAACAGTTACATGCACATTATATTCCTGCAAAGCTTTATAAATATCTATTACTTTGGTATTGCGTACATCGGGACAATTTTCCTTGAAAGTGAAGCCCAATATAAGAATATCTGAACCCAGTACCTGAATACCCTTCTTCAACATGAGCTTAATAACTTCGGTGGCAACATATTCACCCATTCCGTCGTTCATACGCCGTCCTGCCAGAATAATTTCAGGGTTATATCCATGGCGCTGAGCACACTGCGCCAAATAATAGGGATCTACACCTATACAATGTCCCCCCACCAGCCCCGGCTTGAAAGGAAGGAAATTCCACTTGGTTGATGCCGCTTCTAATACATCCTGAGTATCGATTCCCATTTTGGTGAAAATTTTGGATAACTCGTTCACAAACGCGATATTGATATCCCTTTGCGAATTTTCAATCACCTTAGCAGCTTCTGCAACTTTTATCGTCGGAGCCAAATGCGTACCCGCCGTAATTACTGAAGCATATACTTCATTCACTTTTTTTCCGATCTCAGGAGTGGAACCGGATGTAACTTTTTTAATATGTTCTACCGTATGTTGTTTATCTCCCGGATTTATACGTTCAGGACTATACCCGGCAAAAAAATCCCGGTTTAATTTGAGCCCGGATATTTTTTCTACGACCGGTATACACTCATCTTCTGTTACACCGGGATAAACCGTGGATTCATAAACCACAATATCACCTTTACCGATAACTTTTCCTACGGTCGTACTGGCTCCGTAAAGAGGCGTCAAATCGGGATTATTATTTTCATCCACCGGGGTAGGAACTGCCACTACGTAAAAATTACAATCGCGTATCGCTTCTATATCGGAAGTACAAACAAATCCATTTTTAAGTGCGCTTTGGAGTAATTCGTCGCTTACTTCCAATGTCGCATCATGACCTGCCATAAGAGCGGAGACTCTCTGCTGGTTCATATCGAATCCAACAGTTTTATATTTCGTTGAAAACAAACGAGCCAAAGGTAATCCTACATACCCCAGTCCTATTACACATATTTTTATCTCATGCATAACGATATATTTTTATAATTCAATCATCATAGATTTTCCCAGTACCATTTGACTGCTTCACGCAAACCATCTTTCATACTATATTGAGGATCATATCCTAAAAGTGTACGCGCTTTTTCAATGCTAGCGAGAGAATGAGGTATATCCCCGGCCCTATTAGGCCCATGTAAAACTTCTATATTTGCGATCTCAGGATCATACTGACTCAAAAATTCTTTTAAATAATTCACCAATTGATTAAGAGTCGTACGTTCTCCAAAAGCAGTATTATACACCTGGTTTATAGCATCGGGATTTGTGGCGGCTAAAGCACACATATTCATCTGAACGACATTTTCTATATACGTAAAATCACGACTATATTCTCCGTCACCGTTTATTACCGGACTTTCATGCGCCATAAATTTCTTTACGAATAAAGGTATCACCGCCGCATATGCACCGTTGGGATCCTGACGGCGGCCAAATACATTAAAATATCGTAATCCTATCGTTTCCATTCCATAGGTACGGGAGAAAACATCGGCATACAATTCGTTAACATACTTTGTAATGGCATAAGGGGAAAGAGGCTTTCCTATTACATCTTCTACTTTCGGCAGGCTTTTACTATCTCCATATGTCGAAGAACTGGCGGCATAAATAAATCGTTTGATACCTGCATCACGCGAAGCAACCAGCATATTTAAAAAACCTGATATATTTGTCTCATTAGTAGTTACCGGATCCTTAATGCTCCGGGGAACTGATCCTAAAGCTCCTTCATGCAGAACATATTCCATCCCTTCCACAGCCTTCCTACAGTCGTTTATATTCCTTATATCGCCGACTTGCAACTTAAAGGTCTGAGGATATGCATTAATTAATGGCAACAGATTTTCAATATGTCCAGTGGCAAAATTATCCAGGCAAACAACCTCATTTCCATCTTTCAGTAAGCGTTCACATAAATTGGAACCTATAAATCCGGCTCCTCCCGTTACTAATACTTTCATTACTTTGATTTTGTTAATTATGACAATTCAACTATTTGCACGCAACTTTTGGGAACAACCGTTTCAAGAGTACCCAGTTTATCCAGGGAAACACGTAAATGATATTGACCTGAGACCTCTATAACATCACCTGTAAGTCCACGAAGTTTTCCTCCAATGACCCGTACTTTGTCACCGGGAATGTAATCGTATACCAAATTACAAGGCTGCTCAGAAGCCTGAAGCATTTTGTTAATATCATCAATAATCTTATCCGGTATAATATAGGGGGCCGAACCAAAACGAAGTATATCTGCCACTCCCGGTATATATTTAATATCGCGGAAATTTTGTTCCGTATTCTCCATGTGTACAAAAAGATAAGAAGGTATAACTACCATGTCCACCTTTTTCTTACGGTCACACCATTGTCTGGTGCAGTTCTGTATCGGTATGTAACACTCTATTCCGCGATCGACCAAACGGCTGTAAACTCTCTTTTCTGAACGTGCAAAAGTATATATGGCATACCAATTCTTCATTATATAAATAAGGGGGTATAGAAAAATTAAAATTTAATTATACTCGTATTTGTATTGAATAATTTTGGAACTGTTTTTTTATCTCAACATGATTTAAGAAAAATATGTCTTTTTCCGGTATATTATATCTTGTCTCTTTTCGGTAAATTTGGATAAATAATCAAATTATTTAGATAAATGGAAAAACAAGAATTGGGTATAATTTACGGTTATGCTAGAGTAAGTACACGTGAGCAAAATCTTGATATGCAAATAGATGAACTTCAAAACCATGGCTGTAACCGTATATTTTGTGAGAAAAAATCAGGATTGAGAGACAGACCAGAATTAGAAAAATGCTTGACAATAATGAATAAAGGAGATATTCTTGTTATTTATAAATTAGACAGACTTGCCCGTTCGTTAGTAGAAATCGTAAAAATATGCGCGGAATTAGAGCGAAGAGGAATTAGAATAAAATCTATACGAGATAATATTGATACAACCGATTATATTGGAAAATTCGCAATGCATATATTTGCTGCATTGGCCGAATTTGAGAGAAATGTAATAGTGGAACGTACGCAGGAAGGTAGAGCTGCAGCTAAAAAAAGAGGACGTATTTTTGGAAGACCAAAAGGATTAAGTAAGAAAGCTCTTGAAAAAGCAAAACAAGTTGCTATACTTTATCAAAAAGGAGAACCTGTCCGGCATATATGCTCAAAACTGGATATTAAAAGTAAAAATACGCTTTACAAATATTTGAAATTTGAAGGCATTCCATTAAAGACAAAAATGTAAAATATTGATAAATAAATACATAAAATATTCAATCGATTATAGATGTTTTAATATATAAAAAAACTCAAATATTTTTTTGTTATCTATATAATAAATACTATTTTTGCACGGTCATTAATAAACGATTTAGGTTCTTCAGTATGACACTGAAGACCGCGAAGCGTACTTATAAGTATCATTTCACTTCTCTGTAATATGCTCGTTTTGATTAATAACAATGCATTTATCCTAAAAATGAAAGAGCATTAATCTGTTTATTTCCTCTGTTTAAGAATTAGTTTTGAGTTATACTTGGAAAGTATAATTAAATTTTAATTTAATTATACTCATTTATACTATACATACATCTATATATCAATAGCTTACATACCACCAAACCAATAATAAGAAAAGCCGTTCAGAAATATCTGAACGGCTTTTCTTATCACACGCTTTCGCCATTACTCTTATTAGATGTATCGACAGGCGGAGCATCATCGTCTTTAAATAACTTAGACAAATATTTTTCCTGCAAATTCTCCATTAATTCCCAGAAGTTAGGTACAAACAAAGTACCCAATATGGTATTCATAGCCATACCGAAAACGACTGCTGTGCCTAATGATATCCGGCTCTCCGCTCCCGCTCCGGTTGCAAACATCAATGGCAATACACCGAATACGAATGCGAACGAAGTCATCAATATAGGACGCAGACGCAACCGCCCGGCTTCCAAAGCCGCCCTTCGGACTGGTTGACCTTCTTTCCTGTAATCAATGGCAAATTCTACAATGAGAATAGCATTCTTTGCCGAAAGGGCTATTAAAAGTATAATACCTATCTGGCTATATATGCTAATGGGCAGATTCATAACCATACACCCTAATACCGTACCTAAGATGGCAATAGGCAAACTCAGGATTACAGCTATCGGATTCGTCCAGCTCTCATACTGTGCCGCTAATACCAGAACTACAATAATTATAGCCAGTGCGAATATTATTGATATAGTAGAACCAGAACGTGTTTCCTGGAAAGCCTCGGAAGTCCAGCTATACCCGAAATTATTTCCCAGAGTCTCCTGCGTAAGATTTTCCATAGCTTCGATCGCTTTCGCCGAACTTACACCTGGTTTGGGAATACAAGTAATTGCTGCTGCTGTATACATATTGTACCTAGAAACAAGATTTTGTCCCATCTGTTCTTTTATTTCGGTAAATGAAGAAAAAGGAACCATTTGCCCGTTACTATTCCGTACGCTTAATTTCATAACATCGTTCACTGTTGCCCGGGCTGACGCTTCGGCTCCCAGTTTTACCTGATAAATACGACCGAACTGAATAAAATCATTTACATACGCGGATCCCATATAATACGACAAAGTAGAAAAAACATCGCTTAGTGTCAACCCTTGCATTTTAACTTTGTCTCTATCAATATTCAGAAAATATTGCGGAGTATTTCCCTGGAAAAGAGAAGAAAGCATCATTAAATCGGGTTGAGTATGCATATTGTCCTGTAAATCCTTAATAGCCTTCTGTAATTCACCTGCTCCGAGATTCTTACGGTCCTGCAACTCAAATTCAAGACCTCCGGACATTCCTAACCCCGAAATAGCCGGAGGATTTACAGCAAAAACAATAGCTTCCTGTATGGACGCTGCATCCCGGTTCACACGGTTCACAATGTCGAAAACACTGTGTTCTTTTCCTTTTCGTTCATTCCAGTTTTTCAGCACGACAAAAAATGTCGCCATATTGGAAGCATTACCTCCTTGCAAAGCAGAGAAACCATTTATATTTACCATCGTTTCCACTTCGGGGTAAGAAGATATTATATCACTTAGTTTTTTACTTATCACTTGGGTACGTTCCATTGAGGCTGCATTAGGCAATTGTACCGATACGATAAAATATCCTTGATCCTCCTGGGGTATGAAAGAGGTCGGCCATTTAAGAAATCCCCAAAAAGCGACCACCGACAGTACAATGAAAACAGCCAGCGAAATCACAGGTTTACGCAACATCGAACCTATTAGCTGCACATATCTGTGCAGCGTAGCCTCATATCCTTTATTAAACCATTTATAAAGAAAGAAAGAAGATTCTTTGGTCGGCTTCAGAAACAGCGCACATAAAGCCGGGGTCAAGGTCAACGAATTAAATCCGCTAAATACAGTGGCGACTGCTATCGTTAAAGCGAATTGTTTATACAATTGACCTGTAATACCGCTGATAAATGCAGTAGGAATAAACACCGCCAGCAATACCAGAACCACCCCTATTACTGGTCCGGTAATCTCTTCCATCGCCTTTTCAACTGCCGCTTTACGGGTATATTTACCGGAATCTATCAGCCTGCTGGAATTTTCCACTACGACTATAGCATCATCTACCACTATAGCGATAGCCAGCACTAAACCGAATAAAGTAAGCGTATTGATAGAGAAACCTAATAACTTCATAACGGCAAACGTACCTATCAGGGAAACAGGAATGGTAAGCGAAGGAATAATAACAGCCCTGAAACTTTGTAAGAATAACAATATTACCAACATCACGATCAATGTCGTTTCGACAAATGTTTTAAGGACTTCATCGATAGAAGCAGTCACGAATTCGGTCGTATCAAGCACTACCTTATAGCTTATATCCTGCGGGAAATAACGGCTCAGTTCGTCCATTTTGGCACGTACCTCTTTCGCTACGTCAAGCGAATTGGAGCCGGGCAATTGATATATGGCGATTGTTGCCGCTTCTTTTCCGTCTATAGTGGCCGTTACGTTATACGAAGCACTTCCCATATCTATGGTAGCCACATCTTTCAGCCGCAAATATCCTCCTTGTGGGAGGGCCTTTATAACAATATTACCAAATTCTTCCGGCGTTGATAAACGTCCCTGGGAAGTAAGGGTGAACTGAAATGCTTCATCGGTATTTGTAGGAGGCTCTCCCACGCTACCGGCCGAAACTTCCATATTCTGGGAACGTATGGATGAATACACATCGGCAGGGGTAAGATTACGTATCCTCATCACTTCAGGATCCAGCCAAACACGCATGCTATAATTATCGGCACCGAAAACAGTAACCCCGCCCACACCGGGAAGCCGGGACAATTCATCGGTAATATTCAGTTTAGCGTAATTGGATAAGTACAATCCGTTATACAACGGATTATCCGAACCTAAAGACAAAAACATCACGATATTAGTAGACTGTTTGCGTGTCGTTATACCTTGCTGTATCACCGCTTCGGGCAAATTTCCCTGTGCTATATTCACCCGGTTCTGAACCAGTACAGTAGCCATATCTATATCGGTACCCACTTCGAAAGTTATCGTCAGAGTGTACTGCCCCGATGAGGAAGAAGAACTGCTCATATATAACATACCGTCCACACCGTTCACCTGTTCTTCGATAGGAGCCCCGACCGTCTTGGCTACGGTCTCGGCACTGGCCCCCGGATATATAGCCGTTACTTGCACCGTAGGAGGTGTTATATCCGGAAATTGCGCAACCGGAAGTGTATATAGCGTTACCAGTCCGGCCACTACCATGATAATGGCGAGCACTGTGGCAAAAATAGGTCTTTCAATAAAAAATTTTGAAATCATGACGATTAAGATTTAGCAAATTAGTTTTTTTCCACGACGGGTTTCACTTCCATTCCGTCATGGACTTTCAGCAAGGCACGGGTCACATAGCGTTCATTAGCTGTAAGTCCTTTATTAATGAGCCGTAAAGTATCATTGTACAACTGTCCTACTTCTACCGGCCTATATACTACTTTATTGGAATCATTCACGACATACACATATTTCCCCAACTGGTCGGTAGCAATAGAGGCATCTCTTACAAGCACAGCTTTGCTACGGAATCCGTAAGGCAACGATACAGAAACATATAAACCGCTTTTCAGGTCACCTTTCGTATTATCCACCTCGGCCCGGACAGTCAGCGTTCCGGTAGATAAGTCCACATTCGGCGAAAGATAGTCCATGCGTCCGTAATATACATCAGGAAGAGGCTCTTTAAAGTTCACCTGTACCCTGTCTGGTAAAGCCTCCTTCGCCAGTTTTTTATTCTGGTTGATTACCATTCGCAGATACTGGTTATCTTCTATATTAAAGTATGCATACATCTTGGTATCCTGATATATAGTAGCTAATGTCGTAGATTGTATAGAACCGTTGATATAGTTTCCCACATCATATTGGCTACGGGAAACCCGTCCAGTAAAAGGAGCTCTCACATAACAATAGCTGAGTTTCGTCTTAGCTGCCGACAACGCAGCCTCTGCATTACTTACCGAAGCTTTCGCCTGGTCCAGCGAAGACTCCGATTTTATCAGATCGATCTCACTTATAGCATCGCTCAACGAAGCTTCTTTCATACGTACATAATTATTCTGGGCATAATCCAATTGGGCATTTGCCGTGTTAAGCGTCGCTTCGGCCTGAGTTACCGCATCCTGATACTGAGTAGGTTCTATAACGAACAACAACTTCCCTTTCGGCACGATTTCCCCGGGCGTATAATCTATTTTCTGCAAATATCCGCTCACGCGGGCCACGAGTTCTACCGTTTGTAAAGAAGTTAAATACCCGGGATAGACTTTATGTAGTACAACCGAATCTACAACAGGATAAGCTACCGAGATTTCAGGAACTACAGGAGCGGTTTCGGTCTGTTTTCGGGACTTGCTGCATGACATCACCAATAACAACATCATGGTCATAAAGAAATATTTTCTCATAACATTAAAGAGGTTTTTTCATTTAACGATTCGGTTCGCTTTCCCAGCCTCCTCCGAGAGCTTCATAAAGCGATATAAGGGAATTCAAAGCACCGCCTTGTGCCGATACTAAAGAATTCTGATAAGAAAGGAGGGACCGCTGTGCGTCCAGCACATTTTGGAAATTGCTTAATCCCCGCTTGTATAAATCAAGAGATAAATCCAGCGTTTTAGTGCCCTGAGCAACCAACTGTTGCAACGAAGATATCTGTTCCACAGCATGCGAATAGCCGGTCATCGCATTTTCCACTTCCTGTACAGCCGTCAGTACCGTCTGGTTATATTGCTCTATCCCGGCATCCAACTGAGCTTTTGCCGATACCAAAGCCTGTGTTCTCTCCATACCCTGGAAAAGAGTCCAGGTCAATGTCGGGGCAATCTGATAAGTAAAACTTTTTTTCTTAAAAAAATGGTCCATATCACGTGCGGCAAATCCCACGCTCCCTTTCAAGTACAATTTAGGAAGAAAATCACTCTTAGCTGCACCTGCGGCAGCAGCATAAGAAGCAACTGTATATTCGGCGGAACGAACATCGGGACGGCGGCGAATAATATTCAATGGAATACCTACCGATACCAGTTTATAATATTCGGGCAGCGGTGCCGGATGGATCAAAGCCTCCCTCAATTCCGAGGGATACAATCCCAAAAGAACTGCCAACGCGTTTATTTGTTTGTCAATGGCAGCTTTTAATGAAGGCAAAGATGCCACAGTGCTATAGTAGACCGTACTCGCCTGTGATACATCAAGCATCGATGCCAGTCCGGTATTATGCCTGACTTCAGTGATATGCAATATTACTTTTTGAGAAGCGATATTACGTTCGGCAACCAAATACTGTTGCTGATAAGTACGCAGAGCCGCATACATCTGGGCAACCTGGGCACATAATGTAACCATAGCCCCGTTATATTCTTCCCGGGAAGCTCTGTAAAGTTCTTTTTGGGATTTCGCCCGTTGCCGGATGGAACCAAACAAGTCTATTTCCCAGCTTACTGACAGATCGGCGGAAGCATATTGAGATTCATCGTTCGGATTTCCCCCTTTGACCAAATTCCCGCTTTGCCTGGATTTAGTCCATCCTGCAGAAAAATCGATACCGGGATAATAATAACTTTGTTGCATGCGTAATGCTGCTTTTGCTATACGAATACGGTCTGCAGCTACCAACAAATTATGATTATTAGCAACAGCTACCATAATCAGGGAATCAAGAACCGGATCGTTTAACTCCTGCCACCACCGGTCATCGGCGGGTAACGTCTGTATAAAAAGAGAATCGGTGGTCCAGGTAGCAGGCATAGGGGCCGATAGATATTCATTTTCCCTGTTTTGAGCCATAACGGGCAAAATACAGAGCCAGAGAAACAATAACACTCCGGAGCGAAAAGAATAGAGTTTACTCATCACAATTTTAATTTAGAAAAATAACAAGCAAACTCAAATGATAGTTCACATATATAAACACACAGAATATCGAAAAAAATGCCGAAACATTTATTATCTTTTTTTATTACTCCGTTTCTTTCTTAATAAAGAAAAAATGCATAGAATATATATTATTTATAAGATAATATCAATAAATAGTTTATAATTCAATTTTAATTAACTATATTTGCAATAACATGATAATATATTATTATATTAAAGTTTTTCGGCTGAAAGTAAAATAGGATATGATATATTATAATTATTAAATTATAGAAACTCATCAATTCTAAAAAAATAAATTCAAAAAACAGATATCCGGGCGTGATGTTCAAGGTATCTTTAAATTCCACTCTTGTGTGGTATTTGTTTCATTTAATTAATTGACTCCCTGCCGTAATTATTTTCGGCAGGGCTATTTTTCCGATCACTATCATAAAGAATTTTCAATTAACAGAAAATATTAACAAACAGGTATTTGCCGCTTTTCCCGAAAAGATTTATTTTTACCAAAAATATAATAAAGGCAGTATATGAATTACAGCGAACTTGTCCGGTTACAAAGAGAATTCTACACGGAACATATTACCCGGGAAATACCTTTCCGGTTATGTGCACTGGACCGCTTGGAAGAAGGAATAAAAACCCACGAACAGGAAATAACGGAAGCACTGAAAAAAGACCTGGGAAAATCACCTTTTGAAAGTTACCTGAGCGAAATCGGATTGATACTGAATGAAATTCGTTATGCCAAACGAAATTTGAAAGAATGGGCAAAAGATAAACACATTTATACACCTCTTTTCCTTATAGGTTCACGTAGTACAATCCATTATGAGCCGAGAGGCATCGCACTTATCATTGCCCCCTGGAACTATCCGTTCCAGCTCTGTCTATCTCCGCTTATAGGCTCTATATGTGCCGGGAACTGTTCTGTTTTAAAACCATCGCCGGACTCGCCTCATGTAAGTCACATTCTATCGGTCCTCATCTCAGAATGCTTTGAACCGGAATATATAGCTCTCATAAACGGCAGTAACGAAGAGACAGGAAAAGTTCTTCAGGAAAAATTCGATTATATCTTTTATACGGGAGGTATGGAATATGGGCGGCAGGTATTGACAGCAGCAAGCCGGCATCTTACTCCTGTCACACTGGAATTAGGAGGAAAAAGCCCTTGTATCGTTGATAAAGACGCAGATATCCCAAAAGCTGCCAGACGCATCGTATGGGGAAAATTGCTTAACTGCGGGCAAACATGCGTGGCACCCGACTATCTGTTGGTTCACGAATCGGTCAAAGATAAAGTTACCGAATTCCTGAAAAAAGAGATTATCCGGCAATATAGTGAAGATCCCCGTTTAAACCCCGACTATCCCCGCATTATAAACGAACGCCATTTCAATCGTCTGGTATCCATGCTTAATAACGGCAATATCCTTTTCGGTGGCACATACGATAAGAAAGATCTATATATATCCCCCACTCTTATCGAAATGGGAAAACTGGAAGAAAAGCCGGATTCACCCCTGTTGTCCGAAGAAATATTCGGGCCTGTTCTCCCTATACTCAGCTTTTCCGATATAGACGATTGCGTGGAATATATCAATGAACGGGATAAACCTCTGGCCCTTTATTATTTTACGTCCGGTAAAAATAATGCCCGGTATATGATACAACACACGACTTCGGGAGGAGTATGTATAAACGACACGGTTTCACATGTGGCAAACAACCGGCTCCCTTTCGGGGGAATAGGAAACAGCGGAATGGGTGCTTACCACGGGCGTTACAGTTTTGAGACTTTCAGCCATGCCCGCAGTATCGTCACCACAACCAATTTGTATAATATCGGCATGAAATTCGCTCCATACAATAAGAAAATAAAATGGTTGAAAAAACTTATGTAAAGATTTTTGATGAAAAAACATCTACTTTTAAATCCTGCTCAGTCATCATATATATTTTTACTCGGCTAATAGTTCTTTCTTATTTTAACAGCGGTTCTTTTGCTGCCTGTAAGAAAAAGTTGCAGAAAAGCCTGCAATGAGCTATTTTTGCAAAAAAATAAATTCATGCGTATAGATATTATCACCGTACTCCCCGAACTACTGGAAAGTCCGCTAAACCATTCGATATTGAAACGGGCCCAGGACAAGAACCTGGCGGAGATCGTCGTGCACAATCTGCGAGATTATACGCTGGATAAGCATCGTCGCGTCGATGATTATCCTTTTGGTGGAGAAGCGGGTATGGTGATGCAAATTGAACCTATTGACAGAGCTATTTCATACTTGAAAAGCCAAAGAAACTACGACGAAGTGATATTTACCACCCCGGACGGAGAAAAATTCGACCAGCGCATGGCAAACAACCTGTCCATGTCCGGAAACCTGATCTTCTTGTGCGGACATTATAAAGGGATAGATTACCGGATACGAGAACATCTTATTACCCGGGAAGTGACTATAGGCGACTATGTGCTTACGGGCGGTGAACTGGCAGCAGCCATTATGTGTGACGCTATCGTACGGCTTATCCCCGGAGCCATCGGTGACGAACAATCGGCTCTGTCAGATTCTTTTCAGGATAATCTGCTGGCTCCGCCTGTTTATACACGTCCGGCGGAATACAAAGGATGGAAAGTCCCGGATATCCTGCTATCGGGACATCAGCGCAAAATAGACGAATGGAAACACGACCAGGCCCTGGAACGTACACGGCGTTTACGTCCGGATCTCCTCGATGAATAACTGGTATGCTTCCCACAACTTTTTTTCGGTAAATATAACCGCCTGAGGGGCATTCTTTAAAAGATAAGCGGCCGGAGAAGATATATCTTCTCCGGTCAGTAATTCTCTCAAGCGTTCTTCTTTCCGTTTTCCTGTCACGGGAATGTATATCTTACCGGCTGTCAGTATAACATCCCCGGTAAGGGTGATACGCATCTGACCGTTAGAAGGATTATTCGATACGGCATATATATCACTATCGGTAAGCAGGTTACATGACTCGGGAAAAATCGACGCTATATGGCCGTCTTCTCCTATTCCCAGAATTATCGCATCGAAACGGGGTAATCCGTTCTCTCCGGGAAGATCATCCTGTACCACTCTGCCATAGCGGAAAGCTTCTCCTTCGGGAGACTCTTCACCGCGGATGCGGTGCACATGACGGGATTCTATTCCTACAGGTTGAAAGAACTCTTTTTCAGCCCAGTAATAATTACTATCTTCTCCGTTCGGAGAAACACAACGTTCATCTGTGAAATAAAAACGTACCTGCCCCCATTCCTTTTGATATGGGTAGAGCGAAGCCCACAGACGAAAAAGTTCTTTCCCTGTTTCTCCCCCTGAAACGGCCAGATAAAAAGGAGACTTACCTTTCGTTCTCACTTCGGCCAGCAATGTATCCGTTAAAGCTTCCAAAGCCTCGTTTGCCGTATAAAAGGACTGTATATTCACTTTAGTTTTCATCTTTTTCTTTTATTTTCTCTACAGAACATATCGAATCGGAAAAAAAGAAAGGCGTATCAGAAATACTGCTTACTTCCGCAGGTCCCCCGCTACCCGGTTCATAAAAGACCAGATCTTCCTGAGGATGTTTTTCCCAGTAATGTAGCAACGGAGCCAGAAAATGCCAGCTCGCTTCCAGAGAATCGCTCCTCGCATATAACAAAGAATCGCCTATCATAGCATCGAGCAGCAAGCGTTCATAGGCATCGGGAAGCCTGACCCTGAGCAATGAATTATAAAAGAAATCCATACTCACCTGGCGCACGACAAACCCTTCTCCCGGCTGTTTCAAGCCGAAGCTGAGCCGGATACTTTCGTCTGGCTGTAACGTGATGGTCAGGCGATTACAGGAAGTACCTTCACACTCCCCTTCGAAAAAATGCTGGGGAGTGCTCTTAAAATAAATTACTATTTCCGAACGTTTGGAACAAAGCCGTTTTCCGGTATAGAAATAGAAAGGAACCCCGCTCCAGCGCCAGTTATCGATAAAGAACTTCAGAGCTACGTAAGTCTCTACTGAAGAATCGGATGCAACCCCCGGCTCTTCCCGGTATGCACCCACTCTCTTTCCGTTCAGCGTACCGGACTTATATTGTGCACGAACAGCCTCTACAGCACCGCTTCCGGGGGTCAGGGGACGTAACGAGCGGAATACCTTCACGATTTCATCCCTTATCGCTTCGGTATCAAATCCCGAGGGCGGTTCCATCGCTATAAAAGCCATCAACTGCATCAGGTGGTTTTGTACCATGTCCCGTAAAGCTCCGGCCGTTTCGTAATAACCTCCGCGACCCTCCATTCCCAGTGTTTCAGCCGCCGTAATCTCGACCCGATCTATATAATGGTGATTCCACAAAGGCTCCCATATCCCGTTGGAAAACCGAAGAACCAAAATATTCTGCACGGTTTCCTTTCCCAAGAAATGATCGATACGATAAATCTCTTTTTCGGGAAAGACCGAACGTAATACAAGATCGAGTTCCCGCGCACTTTCTTCATCCCTGCCATAAGGCTTCTCTACGATGATACGCCGCCAGCCCCTGGAAGAACGGTTCATTCCGGCGTCCTGGATAAACCGGGGAATGAGTGCATACATCGTAGGAGGTGTTGCGAGATAATAGAGTATATTATCGTCAATGTCGGAAGCAACCCTCATCTGGTCTATCTGCCGGGCCAGCCAGGGATATTGGCCAGGGGTCGTGGTATCCATACTTATATAATAAATATGCTTGAGAAAACCATCCATAGCAGGGCCGTCTACCACACTGGATTTACGGCTGTCGATTATAGCTTCCCTAAGTTTTGTCCGATATTCCTCGGTATTTTGTTTGGTACGGGCAACCCCTACGATAAGAAAACGCTTCGGTAATAATTTTCTTAAGAATAACTCGAAAAGCGAGGGTAATAATTTACGGCGTGTCAGATCGCCGGATGCTCCAAAGATTACTAAAATCTGATTCTCAGGTATTTTATTCATAACAATTACATTAAACCGTATAGGAACCGGATACCGTATTTCCTCCGGTACCGGTCCAATCGGTATGAAAAAATTCGCCTTGAGGAGCATCTGTTCTTTCATAAGTATGAGCCCCGAAATAATCTCTCTGGGCTTGTATAAGGGCAGCTCCGGAGCGTTTCTGCCGAAGCATATCGAAATAAACCAAAGCCGAACTCATGCACGGTACCGGAATACCGGACATAGCCGACCGGGAAACAATTTTACGCCAGGCAGGCAAAGCATTGTTCACATGGTCACGGAACCAGTCGTTAAACAACAAATTTTCGGGTTTTTCCATCCCCGAGTAAGCATGTGCTATCTCTTTCAAAAAACCGGCACGTATAATACAACCTTTTCTCCATATCGTAGCAACGGATGACAGATCTATATTCCATCCATATAATTCGGAGGCGTTTTTCAGCAAAGAAAATCCCTGGGCATAAGAAACCAGTTTGGCAGCAAAAAGAGCCTGTCTTACCGATTCGGATGGCAGGTCGTGTTCTTTTCCCTCTTTTTTTTCGGGAGGATATAATACGGAAGCTTTCTCCCTTACTTCTTTCCACCGGGATATAAACCGTGCAAAAACAGCCTCACTAATCAGGGACAAAGGTTCATCCACATCCAGCGCAGCTTCCACGCTCCATTTTCCGGTTCCTTTCTGCCCGGCGCTGTCCCGGATATGTTCTATCAGGAAAGAGCCGTCCGAATCCTTAAACCGAAGTATATGTGAAGTGATACCTATCAGATAGCTGTTAAGCTCTCCCCGGTTCCATTGTTCAAAAATATCGGCCATGATTTCATTATTCATTTTTGCATGGCTTTTCAATATCATATATGCTTCGGCTATCAGTTGCATATCACCGTATTCTATCCCGTTATGCACCATCTTGACAAAATGTCCGGCCCCTCCGCTCCCCATCCAGCTGCAACACGGTGTGCCGTCATCGAGATGTGCAGCTATGTCTTGTAGAAAAGGACGAACAATTTCCCAGGCTTCAGGTGCTCCTCCAGGCATTATGGACGGCCCGTGCAATGCACCCGTCTCACCTCCCGAAACGCCTGCTCCGACAAACCATATTCCTTTCGACAAAAGATACCTGTACCGTCGCTCCGTGTCTCTGAAATCGGAATTTCCCCCATCTATAATAACATCGCCAGGTTCCAGATAAGGAATAAGTTGTTCAATCATCTCTTCTACCGGTTCTCCGGCCTTAATCATCATCATGATTTTACGGGGACGTTCTAATGAACCGACAAAGTCGGATATAGTATACGTCGCAACAAATTTTTTTCCATTTCCTCTGTTTTCCAAAAAGACATCCACCATCTCGGGTCCCGACCTATGAGGACGATTATACAGACTCACCTGATAACCATGACCTTCAATATTGAGCGCCAGGTTTTCTCCCATAACTGCCAGTCCTATTAATCCTATATTCGATTTTTCCATATTATTCAATACATTTAGTCTGTCCTATAAAACCAAGCGAACGGCTTATTTGTTCGGAGACAAAAGATACATCCGGAGCGGTTGTAAGAAGTTTTTTCAAATTCGATATTTTTTTGTACCTTTATGGGATAAAATAAGGTAATATTCACAATTAAAAGACCAACTATATAATATACTCATGGAAATAAACGGAGGAAATATTCTATTAATAGGTTCATTGTTACTCTTTATAAGCGTCCTTGTCGGAAAAGCCGGTGCCAAATACGGGATGCCAGCCCTCCTTCTGTTCCTGGGAGTAGGAATGCTGGCGGGAAGCGATGGTTTCGGATTACAATTCAACAGCCCTCAAATAGCCCAGTTCATAGGTATGATAGCTTTGAGCATCATCCTCTTTTCGGGCGGTATGGATACCAGCTACAAAGAAATAAGGCCTATTATGGGTCCCGGTATCGTACTGGCAACAATAGGCGTGCTCATGACTACGGTCATTACCGGATTGTTCATATATTATATATCGGGACTTCTTCCGAACGGCTGGACTCTTAGTCTATTAGAATCCATGCTTCTGGCGGCGGTCATGTCCTCTACCGACTCTGCGTCGGTCTTTTCCATCCTGCGTTCCAAAGGGATTTGCCTGAAAGAGAAATTACGTCCCACCCTGGAACTCGAAAGCGGCAGTAACGATCCTATGGCCTACATGTTAACGATATTGTTGATACAAATCATAGGAATGGGAGAGGTAAACTGGGCGCAATCGGTCATGTTACTGCTCATGCAACTGAGTATAGGTACCATTTCGGGACTTATTATGGGATATTGCGGTGTATGGATCATTAACCGGATAAATGTTAGTAACGAGTCACTTTATCCCGTACTTTTACTGGCATTCGTTTTCTTTATTTTCGCCTTTACCGACATTTTACACGGGAACGGTTACCTGGCCGTATATATAGCCGGACTTGTCGTAGGGAATCACAAACTTGTCCACAAGAAAAGCCTCACAACGTTTTTCGACGGTTTTACGTGGTTATGCCAGATAGTCATGTTCCTTACTCTGGGATTACTGGTAAACCCTAAAGAATTATTGGACGTAACAGGCATGGGATTATTGATAGGCTTCTTTATGATAATCATAGCCCGGCCGGTAACCGTCTTTTTTTGTCTGCTGCCCTTTCGTCAATTCTCTACTAAAGCCAGGACCTATATTTCATGGGTAGGATTAAGGGGGGCTGTCCCTATTATTTTCGCCACTTACCCTCTTATTTCCCCTGAGATACAAAACTCCCGCCTCATGTTCAATATCGTATTCTTTATTACGATCATCTCCTTAATAGTGCAAGGCACGACCGTCCATGCTATGGCAAACTGGTTGGGACTTTCGGAAGAATGCGAACGGAAAAAAGAATTCAATGTAGATCTCCCCGATGAAATAAAATCGGCCATGAGCGAGATAGAAGTTACCCCCTCCGTACTAAGAGAAGGCAATAAACTCATGAATCTGCAACTACCAGACAATACTTTGGTAGTCATGGTAAAAAGGGAAAACCGTTACTTCGTCCCGAAAGGCCATACCAGGCTGGAACCGGCAGATAAACTGCTTGTCATATCGGATAACGATGAAGAACTGAAAAAAACTTATGAAAGTCTGGGTATTGAAAAATACTCTATGCAAAAGAATAAATAGAAAGACTTATAATCTGTAAAATACGAACCGGTCCTGCTGTTTTTCTAAGAACGACGGGCCGCTTTCCTTTTATTCCTCCATACCTCTATCACGGCAGGCAAAATGGAGACAAAAATTATACCTACTATGAGTAGTTTCAGGTTTTCTTGTACAAGATCCATTCCTCCGAAGATATAACCGGCATAAATAAACAAAGCTACCCACACGATTCCTCCTGTCACATTATATAACGAAAAATGTCGATAACTCATATGTCCCATTCCGGCCACAAACGGAGCAAATGTACGGACTATAGGGACAAAACGGGCCAAAATTATTGTCTTGCCCCCGTACTTTTCATAAAAGCGATGAGTTTTTTCCAAATAACTTTGTTTAAATATTTTAGAATCAGGCTTAGAAAATAATTTTCGGCCGAATAAACGTCCTATTAAATAGTTTGACAAATCACCCAATATAGCGGCCAGAACAAGTAACAGAACTATCAGGTGCACATTCATTCCATTATCCGGCAACGCACATAATGCCCCTGCCACGAACAAAAGTGAATCCCCGGGTAAAAAAGGAGTTACCACCAGACCTGTCTCACAAAAAATAATAATGAAAAGTATAGCGTATATCCAAATCCCATACTCAGAAACCAATTGAGCCAAATGCACATCTATATGAATAATGAAATCGAAAAGGAACTGAACATATTCCATATTGTTATCTATCGCTTAAAATTATCGGTTAAAACTGCAAATATAGAATATAGTACAGATAAAGATATTACAGAACTATTTCAGTATGGGGTCAAACATATATTTAAAATAATTTAATATTCAATATTTACCTATAAATAAAGAGAAAAGGCTCTCAGGATGAATTCATCCTGAGAGCCTTTTCTCTTCTGGTTTATTCAATGAGCTATTAAAACATTCTTTTTAAAACTCGTAATCCACACAGGAACGGGCAACTTTTACATCTTTTATAATACCACCCGCAGCCACATGGTCGGGATGGGTTGCATAGAATGCCAAGTCTTCCATATTATCGAATTCTGTTGTCAAAGCAATATCGAAATCTTCATTAGGATTACAATTCAGCCCTACTTCGATAAACCGCAAAACCTCTATCTTTCCTTTCAACGCTTCCAATGCGGACTTAAAACGGTTCATAACAGCCAGTTTCGCTTCCGGCGTTTCCATCTCCTTTAATTTGAACAGTACTATGTGCTTGATCATAATTTATATTTTTAATCATTCATTGCGTTTACAAAAATAGTATTAACAAAGATTACAAGTAACAAAAACACGATATTTTTTAACCGGAAGTAAAATATATTCTTTGTATAAGACTACCTGAGCATCCGTACCTGTCCGGTAAGAAACATATTAAACAGGGCAAACAAATTCTTTATATGCACGGATATGACCGCAAAATTCTTTTTATCGGTAAAAATCACTACCTTTGCACCTCGAAAAATAAAAGGTTATGATAACGGTTAATAATTTAGGTATTCAATTTGGTAAAAGAGTTCTCTTTCAAGAGGTAAATTTAAAATTCACACCGGGAAACTGCTATGGAATCATCGGAGCGAACGGAGCGGGAAAATCCACCCTGATGCGTATCCTCAGTAATCAGCTCGATCCTTCGCACGGAACAATTACGTTAGGTTCCGGTGAACGCCTTTCCGTATTAAGCCAAGACCATTTCGCTTTTGACGAGTGCACCGTTATCAATACCGTACTTATGGGGCATACAGTACTGTGGGATATCATGGAAGAAAAGGACCGGCTTTATTCTAAACCGGATTTCAGCGATGAAGACGGCATAAGGGTTTCGGAACTGGAAGAGAAATTCGCGGAATTGGAAGGCTGGAATGCCGAAAGTGATGCTGCCAACCTGCTCAGCGGGTTAGGAATCAAAGAGAATAAACATTATATGCTCATGAAAGATTTGAGCGGAAAAGAAAAGGTACGTGTCCTGCTGGCAAAAGCCCTTTTCGGAAAACCGGATAATTTACTACTGGACGAACCCACAAACGACCTTGACCTCGAAACAGTAATGTGGCTGGAAAACTATCTGGCTAATTTTGAAAATACCGTGTTGGTCGTGTCGCACGACCGTCACTTCCTGGATTCCGTATGTACCCATACCGTTGATATCGACTTCGGTAAAGTACAGCTTTTCGCAGGTAACTACAGTTTCTGGTACGAATCCAGTCAGCTAGCCCTGCGCCAACAGCAACAACAGAATAAAAAAGCAGAAGAAAAGAAAAAGGAATTACAGGAATTTATCCGGCGTTTCAGTGCCAACGTAGCAAAATCGAAACAAACGACAAGCCGGAAAAAGATGCTCGAAAAACTGAATATCGAAGAGATACAACCTTCGTCGCGCCGATATCCGGGTATTATATTCACTCCGTCACGGGAACCGGGTAATAAAATTCTGGAAGTAAAAGGACTGGAAAAATCTATCGAAGGAAAATTATTATTCCGGGATGTGAATTTCGCTATCGAAAAAGACGATAAAGTCGTTTTCATTTCACGGGATCCGAGGGCTATGACGGCATTGTTCGACATTATCAATGAACAAACAAAAGCGGATGCCGGTACATTCGAATGGGGACAAACCATCACCACGGCTTATCTTCCCCTTGATAATTCGAACTTCTTCAATACCGATATGAATCTGCTGGAATGGCTCTCTCAATTTTCCGAAGACACAAGCGAGCTTTATCTGAAAGGTTTCTTGGGTAAAATGTTATTCTCAGGAGAAGAGCTTCTTAAAAGCGCATCGGTTCTCTCGGGAGGCGAAAAAATGCGCTGCATGATCGCCCGGATGATGATGAAAAATGCAAACACTCTTATCCTGGATTCACCGACCAATCATCTTGACCTGGAATCCATTCAGGCATTTAACAATACGCTGCGCACGTTTAAAGGAAATATCCTGCTGTCGTCGCATGACCACGAATTTATTGAAACGGTATGTAATCGGGTCATAGAACTTACTCCTAATGGTATAATCGACAAAATGATGGACTATGACGACTATATTACCGATGAAAAAGTACAGGAAGCCCGAAAACGTCTTTATAAGGAATAAGTCCGATAGCAGAACAAAACTAATCATTCCATTCATAAAAAATAACACAGTTCTAATTTATAACCGGACTGTGTTATTTTTTAATACTTATCGCTCCAATGTTATAAATAGCTCTTCATAATTATGCAGTAAACATTATTCAATAATCACCCTCCTTATAACCATCCGGCAAATCAATAACGATTTTCACATTCGAGAAGTATAGTATATACATATTGGCTATCTCTGTTTTTATGTGTAATTTTGCAGGAAAGAAGAAACAACGGAACGTGGAAGAAATATTACAAAACCTGAACGAGCCTCAGCGGGCCGCCGTAACCTATAACGACGGACCGTCTTTGGTTATCGCAGGAGCAGGTTCGGGGAAAACCCGCGTACTCACCTACAAAATTGCATATCTGTTACAATCGGGATATGAACCGTATCGATTGCTGGCTCTGACCTTCACCAACAAAGCTGCCCGGGAAATGAAAGAACGCATTGCCCGTCTGATTGACGTACCTACTGCAGCTCGCTTGTGGATGGGAACTTTCCACTCTGTTTTCTCCCGTATATTGCGCTCCAATGCCGAGCGCTTGGGATTCAAATCCGATTTTACCATTTACGATACATCCGATTCCCGCTCTTTACTGAAAAGCATTATCAAAGAAATGCAATTGGACGATAAGATATATAAACCGGCCACGGTACAGGCGATCATTTCAAATGCAAAGAACGCGCTTATCACTCCTTCCTCATACGAATCCAATAAAGAGATACGCGAAACGGATGCCCGGTCCAAACGTCCTTTGATACACGAGATATACCGTACATACTGGCATCGCTGTTTCATATCGGGAGCGATGGATTTCGATGATCTACTGTTATATACCAATATATTATTCAGGGATCATGAAGATGTGTTGCACCGTTATCAGGAAATTTTCCGGTATGTCCTGGTAGACGAGTACCAAGATACCAACTTCGCTCAACACCTTATCGTAAACCAACTTTGCAAAGGGCACGGCCGCATCTGCGTGGTAGGTGACGATGCACAGAGCATTTATTCGTTCCGGGGAGCCAGCATCAATAACATACTGAATCTGAAAGAAGAGTATCCCGGACTGAAAACTTTTAAACTGGAGCAAAATTACCGTTCTACCCAAAATATAGTAAATACCGCCAACAGCCTTATCAGTAAGAATAAAGAACAAATCCGCAAACATGTTTTCTCAGAAAAGGAACCGGGCAGTAAAGTAGCAATTTTAAATGCTTATTCAGATTTTGAAGAAGGCTTTATCGTCGCGAACCAGATATCGGAAATGCGTATCCTGGGAGGATTTTCTTTCAACGATTTCGCAATCCTTTACCGTACCAATGCCCAGTCCCGTATTCTGGAAGAATCGCTGCGAAAAAGAAATATACCCTACCGCATATACGGCGGACTGTCTTTTTACCAACGTAAAGAGATCAAAGATGCCGTATCATACTTTCGTATCACCATTAACCCGGACGACGAAGAAGCGTTGAAACGGGTTATCAACTATCCTGCCAGAGGTATTGGGGATACGACCATAAAAAAGATCGTTCAATGTGCCATAACTCAGGGGATAAGCCTTTGGCAAGTTGTTTCCGACCCAGTGTCATACGCGTTGCCGGTCAATAACGGAACTATAAGCAAATTACTGCGATTCAGGGATCTTATTGAAGGATTCCGGTCGGAGATGCAGACAAAAACCGCGACAGAACTGGCAGAAATAATTATCAGACAATCGGGCTTGTTCCAAGATATACATAGCGACAACACCCCTGAAAATATAAGCCGCCAGGAAAATATACAGGAGTTACTGAACGGTATTTCCGAATTTTGTTCTTTGCGGGAAGAAGAGGGAGAAGAACATGTGTCATTAAACGATTTTTTAGCCGAAATATCTCTGGCGACCGATCAGGACAGCGAAGATGATAAAGAGAGTGAAAAAGTGACCATGATGACCGTGCATGCGGCAAAAGGTCTGGAATTCAAAAATGTAATTATCGTAGGAGTGGAAGAAGACCTGTTCCCCTCTTCCATGAGTAAGAATAGCGAAAGAGAGATAGAGGAAGAAAGGAGATTACTCTATGTAGCTATTACGAGAGCCGAAATAAATTGTATCCTCACATACGCATCTACCCGTTTCCGTAACGGGCAGACCACGGCATGTCCGCCCAGCAGATTCCTGAAAGACCTCGATCCGCAATATATCACTATGCCCGAACGTTTAAGACCCGGCTCCACCGGCAAAGAAGAAACTATTGTTCCCCCTTGGGAACATAGTGACCGCAGCTATACGACTCCGGCGGAACATCCCATACGGGAACACAGACAGCCCAAACCTGAAATATATTCTCCCGAACCTAAAAAACGGCTGACACGCATAACGAAAACAAACGATCCGGCACCTTCCCTGCAAAGCGTAGGAGATCTTACCGTCGGATGTCATATAAGACACGAACGCTTCGGTACAGGAGAAGTAGTCAGTATAGAAGGAAACGGTGACAATTGCAAAATAGGAGTAGAGTTTCAACATGTCGGACGTAAACAACTTTTATTGAAGTTCGCCCGTTTTACTATCATCAAATAATTTGTCAAAAAATGAATACCCCCATACAAAAGGTTCCCTCACCCTGCTATTTGCTGGATGAAGGGCTATTAAGAAAAAATCTTTCTTTGATAAAATCGGTTAAGGAACGTGCCGGAGTCAACATCATACTGGCTTTCAAAGCCTTTGCCAACTGGCATGCTTTTCCCATTATACGGGAATATATACCTTATTCTACCGCAAGTTCGGTAAACGAAGCACAACTGGCCTACGAAGAAATGGGCAGTCCGGCACATACTTACTCTCCGGCTTATACAGAAGAGAATTTCCCTGTATTTCTTAAATACAGCAGCCACATTACGTTCAATTCCTTATCCCAGTTTGAGAGGTTCTATCCATTGGTAAAAGCAAACGGAAAGAAAGTTTCATGCGGCATTAGAATCAACCCGGAATTTTCGGAGGTGGAAACAGACTTGTACAATCCTTGTGCGCCGGGTTCACGCCTGGGTGTTATTTCGGACCTGCTTGGCGAACGGTTGCCTTCCGGAATAGAAGGTCTGCATTTTCATACCCTATGCGAATCTTCTTCCTACGATCTGGAAAAGACATTAATGCAAGTCGAAAAAAAATTCGGTCACCTTCTCCCCCAGGTAAAATGGCTGAACATGGGAGGAGGACATCTGATGACCCGTAAAGATTATGATACGGAGCATCTTATAGAGTTACTCACGACATTCAAACTCAGACATCCTAATCTCGAAATCATTATGGAACCGGGAAGTGCTTTCGCCTGGCAAACCGGTGTACTGGTCTCAACGGTTACCGATATAGTAGAAAATCACGGTATACGTACTGCGATTTTGGATGTTTCTTTCGCGTGCCATATGCCCGATTGTCTTGAAATGCCGTATAAACCTGCCATACGCGGTTCAAAAGAGCCGGCTACCGGGCTGCATGCTTATCGCATGGGAGGCAATTCCTGCCTGAGCGGAGACTACATGGGAGACTGGTATTTCGACCATGAACTAAAAGTAGGTGAACGTATCGTATTTGAAGATATGATACATTATACCACGGTAAAGACTACCATGTTTAACGGAATTCCTCACCCGGCCGTTGCCCTTCTTCGTCAAAACGGGGAAATAGAAATATGGAGGGAATTCGGATATGAAGATTACAAAAACAGAATGGGATAACAAAATGTCATCCCTTTTCTTTATATTTTATCATTACAGAAAAAACATCAGGATGACCTGTGCGATAATCACGCGCAGGAACATGCACACCGGATATACCGTAGCATAGGAAACCGAAGGATTATCTCCTTCTATCGTATCATTGGCATAATCGAGCGCCATCGGATTGGCCATACTGCCGCATAGCATTCCCGATACGGAACCGAAATCGAGTTTATTGATTTTCAATGCCCACAAGGCCATAATAACCACAGGAACAAAAGTGATAGAAAAACCCAGTAAAATCCAAAGCAGGCCTTCGGGACGCACTACGGTTTCGAAAAAATGAGCACCGGCATCCAGTCCCAGACAAGCCAGATACATAGATATACCCAAAGCCCGTAACATAAGATTGGCACTCCGGGTCGTATAAGTAATCATATGTAAGCGGGGACCGAATGTCCCTATCAAAATACCTACGATAATAGGGCCTCCCGCCAGGCCGAGACGAACCGGTACGCTTATGCCCGGTATGCTGAAAGGAACCGCTCCTACGGCAAGCCCCAGTATAATACCTACAAAAACCGATATAAGGTTCGGTTCGTTCAGGCTTTTCACCGCATTCCCGAGTATCTTAGATACATTTTGAATAGCAGCCGCTTCTCCCACAACAGTCAGCCGGTCGCCCATCTGAAGTGTCAGATCCGGGGTCGCCAGCAATTGTACCCCCGAGCGGTATACCCGGCTTATATTGATGCCGTAATGATTGCGCAGCCTCAACGAGCTTAATTTTTTTCCATTTATTTCAGGCCTTGTCACCACGATACGCTGTGAGATCAACTGACTGTCTATGGCATTCCAGTCTATACTATCTGTATTCCAGTCTTTTTCCTCATGCTCTCCGAAAATAACGGTCAAAGCGCTGACATCCTTTTCGGACGTCGTGATTACAAGCAATTTATCACCTTTACGCAAAGTCATTTCGGAAGTAGGAATACTCACTTTACCGTCACGCCACAACCGGGATATAACAAATTTATGCGTAGTAAGATGTGCTACATCACGAATGCTTCTTCCGTATATAGCCGGATTGGTTATCTGGAAACTTACGATATAAGCCTGGTTCTTATGCTCTTTATCCGGATTAGGAAGGTCGGAAGGACGAACGAATATCTTGCGTACAAACGCTATTGCCAGGATAACTCCTACGACGCCTAACGGATAGGCGACCGCACAACTAAGGGCCGGCCCGCTTACAGGTAATCCGAATTGCTTCATAGCCTGCTGGGCGGCTCCCAATGCAGGTGTATTGGTAGTCGCTCCGCACAAAAGACCTACCATATCAGGCATACTGACTCCTGTAGTCAGATGAAATATAACCGTCATCAACGTACCCAGAAAAACTACGCCTAACGCTAATTCTACCAGACGTACTCCTCCGGAGCGGAATGAACTGAAAAAGCCCGGACCGACCTGCAGTCCTAATGCGTACACGAACATTACCAGACCGAAACTTTCAGCATAATTAAGCATCTGCGTATCAACCGAAAGTCCCAGATGTCCGGCCATAATACCGATAAAGAAGACAAAGGTAACCCCTAATGATATACCAAAAATTCGTATCTTTCCCAACCCGAGCCCCAGGGCCGATATAAGGGAAATAACGACGACTGCCTGTAAAGCGGAGTGTTCGCAGAATAAACTATATAGCCATTCCATGTTCTATTCGTTTCGGTTTTCGTTTTGAACGGCAAAGATAGGAACAAAATCCGTAAGTATTCCAACCATACGCTACGAAAAAGCCTGTAATGATAGAAAACCAAATACCAGAACTTCGGAACGAGTTATCTTTAATCTGCATTTTGTCTGTCGCAGACTCTAAAAACACATAAAAAATAAAACCGGTCCGTATTTGCAAAATCAGGATAAAACCGTTATTTTGCAAACTGAAAAAGAGAGAGATATATGAACACGTTCACAGCCATCGATTTTGAAACAGCTACCGGGTATATGGACAGCGCTTGTGCAATAGGTATAATAACAGTGGAAAACGGCAGGATCACAGACGAATATCATACGCTCATACAGCCTCCCGAAAACATATATTGGAATTCAAATATCAAAGTACATGGAATCACTCCGGAAATGACACAGCATTCTCCCGGCTTCCATGCTATATACCCCGATATAAAAGAACGCTTGTACGGTCGAACTGTTGTGGCTCACAACGAATCTTTCGACCGCACTGTCCTAAAAAAAACCATGCGCATGTATCAACTCGATTACGACGAACTGATGATCGCAGAAAAATGGCAATGTACATGCCGGATATACCGTTCTATAGGCTTCAAACCGGCAACATTGAACGCCTGCTGTGAAAAAATGAACATACCCCTGAATCATCACGAAGCCCTTTCGGACGCACGCGGATGTGCCCTGCTTTATCTGGAATACCTGGAAAAACAAATTATGAAAACTTCAAATAACTCATGAACCGGAAGGAAAGAACAAAGATTATCGAACTCGTCCGCCAGGAAGTCGTACCGGCAATAGGTTGTACCGAACCCGTCGCTGTCGCTCTGGGCGTTGCCAAGGCAACCGAAATTCTGGGAAACCAACCGGAACATATCCATGTCTATTTAAGTGCCAATATTCTGAAAAACGCCATGGGAGTTGGTATTCCGGGTACCGGTATGATAGGACTGCCTATCGCAGTGGCTTTAGGGGCTCTTATCGGCAAATCGGCCTATAAGCTGGAAGTTCTCAAAGAATGTACACCCGAAGCCGTAGAAAAAGGGAAACGATATTTAGAAGAAAAACGTATCGATATAAAACTTAAATATAACACTGAAGAAAAACTTTATATAGAAACCATATGTGAACACGGACAGGATAAAAGCCGTACAGTTATCACGGGAACTCATACCCACTTCACTCATATGAGTCTGAACGATAAAATCCTGCTGGAAGAAAACGAAGGCCATACCCTTAAAAATACGGAAGTAAAACAGGAACTTACATTAAAGAAGATATATGATTTTTCTATGAATACACCTCTGGAAGAAATATCTTTTATCCTGGAAACAGCACACCTGAACAAGGCCGCTGCTGAACAATCTTTTTGCGGAACATACGGACACCAGTTGGGTAAAACGATGAAAGGAAAATATGAACGACTCATTATGGGTGACAGTGTTTTTTCACATATCCTTTCTTACACGTCTGCCGCCTGCGACGCCCGCATGGCAGGAGCCATGATACCCGTCATGAGCAATTCGGGCAGCGGCAACCAGGGTATTGCGGCGACTCTACCCGTGACTATCTATGCCGAAGAAACTCACAAAAGTGAAGAAGAACTCATACGCGGACTTATGCTCAGCCATCTGACCGTTATTTATATTAAACAAAGCCTGGGATGTTTGTCCGCCTTATGTGGTTGCGTAGTGGCTGCAACCGGTTCAAGTTGCGGTATCACCTATCTGATGGGAGGAAACTATACCCAGATATCCTATGCCGTTAAAAATATGATCGCCAATCTCACCGGCATGATATGCGACGGAGCCAAACCCAGCTGCGCATTAAAATTGAGCAGCGGAGTTTCCACGGCTGTATTATCGGCTATCATGGCTATGGAGAATAAGTTCGTCACTTCGGTAGAAGGTATTATCGACGAAGACGTAGATCAGTGCATCCGGAATCTCACACTCATAGGCTCTAACGGAATGAATGAAACAGATCGTCTGGTTCTGGACATTATGACTCATAAAAATTCCTGATACCCGGGAAAACTAAAAATTCATTGATTTCCCGGTTGGAGACCTCCTGTATATTTACTTCTCTGAATGCAGGTGTTTATCATCACCAAAAATGAAATTCATAAATTATATATACAATATATAATAAAAGAAAAATAAATTATTACAACATATTTTAAAAATTCACAATACTAATTTACAACAAAAACAATAGATTATTTTTCCTGTCAATAACCTATATTTATTCTGTTTTATCATTTTTTTAATCTATCTTCTTTAAACTCGGAAAGTTATATTCAAACCATTAAAAAACAATAAACACATCCCGAAAAATTTCATTCATTTTATATTTTATCCAATATTTTTTTGTTACAATAAAATGTTTTTTTAATTTTACCACGCATTAATCTTAAACTATAGAGCATTATTAATCAAGGGTACAGAAGCTTATGAGAGAAATAGATTCGTCATTCTATATACACTTTGAAAAATATATTATTAATATCAAATTAACCCAATTACTAATTTTAAATCTAGACTGCATGAAAAAAGTACTTTTCGCATTTGCAATTTGCTTCAGTTCTATTGGATTTGCGCAGGTAATTGATGTAGCTTCTGTCAAAGAAGTGAACATCCCGGCTAACATAAGTGCCGGATTTTCCACAATCAGTCCCAATGGTGATTATCTGTTGGTAACTGATTTCGGTAAAAAAGGACTTCATAGGTACGACCTGTCTACCGGTGAGGTAAAAACTATCTCATCCGCTCCCGGAGCCGGATATGATGTAAAAATCATGGACGACGGCAATACTGTCGTATATAGAGAAGCGTCCTTTACGAAGGATAACCTGAGAAAAACAACCCTGAAATCGGCAAATCTGAACACCGGAGCTAAATCCACTATCGTTAAAGCGACCCGCGATTTACAAGGTGTTACGGCCAAAGACGGAGCTGTTTATACTGTTGAGAACGGAAAACTGGCATCCAAAGCTGTTACTTCCAAACAAAGAGGGGTATCTTCTACACCGGTTATGTCCATTAACAACGGACAGCTTATGATGACCCGGAACGGACAAACTAAAACGTTCTCTCCCAACGGAACAAATGTTCGTTACATTTGGCCGTCCGTTTCGCCTGACGGAACGAAAGTCCTCTATTATGTAACAGGTGTGGGCGCGTATGTATGTAACCTCGACGGTTCCAACATTACTTCTTTAGGAATCGTTCGCGCCCCGAAATGGTATAACAATGGCATTATCATCGGGATGAACGATAAAGACGGCGAATACGACACGATAGAATCTTCTATCGTAGCGGTAACTGCCGACGGAAAAACCCGCCAGACTCTTACCGGTCCTTCCGTAATCGCCATGTATCCTACCGCATCGGCAAAAGGAGATAAAATCTCTTTTACCACTCCTGTAGGTAAAACTTATATCATTAACGTAAACGTCAAAAAATAACAGCTATGAGGAAACTATTTATTTCAGCAATTGCCTTGGTCATGGCTGCAGGTAGCCTTGGTGCCAAGAATCTTGACGAAGCAAGAATATACCTGAACCCGGGGCACGGCAGTTGGGGACCTAACGACCGCCCGATGGCTACTATCCCCTACCCGAACCTGGCAGAGACCGGAATGCCTGATACATGCGGTTTCTATGAATCCAATACTAACCTGTGGAAGGTACTGAAGCTCGGTAAGACATTGGAAAAAATGGGCGCAAGACACGAGAATATCATGTACTCCCGTACTGCAAACGGACCGTTCCCTTACGTTAAAGGAGCTGCCGACGCAGAAAAATATAACCGTAACCTGAGCGAGATATGCGAAGAAGTAGATGCAAACAATATGGACTTCTTCCTGTCGGTTCACTCCAATGCCGCCAGTGAGGGTACGAACACAAACTACCCGCTTTTCCTGTATCGCGGCTATGACAGTCATGCCGATGAATATGCGCAAAGCAGCTATGAAAAAGCTACTACAGTGTGGCCTTATCTCAAGAGCAACGAGCTCGATCCGATGACGGCTTATGCAACCTCGATGAACATACGCGGAGATATCGATTTTTATCATGATTCATCCGATCGCACAGGCAGCAACGGAGTAACTTATACCGGTTATCTGGGCGTACTGAAACACGGATGCCCGGGATTCCTGAGCGAAGGATATTTTCACACATACCAACCGGCCCGCCACCGTGCTCTGAACAGCGACTATTGCGGACAAGAAGGTATAAGATATGCCCGGGGCATAGCCAAATATTTCGGTGCTACGGGTGAAAATACCGGTTATATCATGGGGTATGTAAAAGACCTGCATGAAAAGATCGATAATCCTTTGTTCAAATATTCTGTTGGTTCCGACGATCAATGGCTTCCTATCAACGGAGCTACTGTTGAACTCTACAAGAACGGAACCAAAGTGGATACTTATAATGTGGATAACAATTATAACGGTATCTTCGTATTTGAAAACCTGGAACCGGGGGAATATACCCTCAACTATATCGCTAACGAATACAAAGCTCCGGGCGAAGACTATACCAAGCCGGTTACCGTTAAAGCGAACGAAACGACTTATGTAAAAGCATTTCTCGAATCGGAAAATTATGTTCCTCCCGTACCCGATCCTATAACTTATTATAACTATCCCGATCCTGTACAGGACGGATACCTTTTACCCGCAACGCAATACAACATGACAACGGCGTTCGACGGCAACGCTATCGATGTACTTGCCGATAAAACCGTACGTCGTTCCATCCTTCGCGGCGATTCTTTATACGTGCTTGCTGTAGATGCGCAAAAAGCTCCGTATATTTATATCATCAATCCGGAAACACAGGCAGTTATCAAGACGCTCAATACAACCGGGACACAAGGCGGTATATACGCAATTTCCGACATAACCTTTACAGCAGACAACGTACTCATCGGCTGTAACATGGAAGAAACCCAGTTTACTCCTGCCGGAACATTCCGCGTTTACAAATGGAATGATCTGGACGCTGCTCCCGCCGTATGGTTTACTTCTCAAAAGAGCGGTAATTTCAATAATGCAAATACCGGACAAACGATCGCTTACACCGGCACATCTAAGAACGGTAAACTTATCACGTCTGCCGTTACTACCGGTTCTTCTCTCCAGGTACGCGTCCTTATATATACAATTGAGGACGGTGTGAATACCGTCGACGTACGTAACCAGAATGCAAACGAATACACTGCCGTACTGTGGGGTACCGATTTCTCTTTCACCGTATCGCCGCGCGCCGATGATAACATTATCGTAGACGGTTCCAATACTACGCCTATCGAGTTCAAAACTTCTCCGGCCGACGTAGCTCCCATGGAAAAAGTAGGAGACTGGAACAATGCCGAACTGATTGCGACCTCCACAGGGGCTAATTACTTCAAATATGGTAAACATGCCTTAATGGTAGTTCCGTCCAATACGAAAGAAGCTGAGGAAAATGCAGGATTCTACAACACAGGCATTAAGCTGTTCGATATCACCAACGGACTGGATAATGCTATTTCCATCGAAATAGAAGGACCGGATTTCAATGCAGTTCACGGAGTAAACTACACGATGGGAGCCGCTAAGGTAGAAAACGCCGACATCAGTTTATACCTGGTAAATGCAGGCGCCACTACAAAAATGGCTAAATACACGACCAAATCCGTAGCTCAGCCGGTAGTTAAAGGTGTGTATGCTTACGGACTTTCCGTAGAATCGACAGCCGATGCTTACACATTCAAGTTTACAGCCAACGACAACGCCCATAACGGAGCGATCATATTTACCGATGCTGTAACCGGAAAAGAAGCAGGCAGCAAATCGTTTGCTCCTGTAAAAGGTGAGAACTCCGTAACAGTAAACAAAAACGAGTTGCCTTACGGTAATAAGCTGAACTGGGCGGTTCGTTTGGAAGGCAATGCCATACCGACAATTGCTAAACTGAACGAAAAATCCGATGCTTATAAACTGGTACGTGGAACCGGTGTCGTAGTGGATAATTCTCCCGAATCGGACTATTTCGGAAGAATCTATGTCAATAATTATGATAAAAGCAATGGTGCAAATTCCGGTATTTTCGCTTTCAACGCAGACTGGACACCGATCAACACCGTAGCTTACGGAAGCTCATACCTGGGAACCAACTATCGTATAGGTATAGGTCCTGACGGTAAAGTGTACATACCGGACTGGTCCGATCCTAATTCCGGTATTTATATCGCCGACCCGGCTAATCTGGAAGGAGAATTCCTGAACCTGTTCCGCAACAATACCCGTGACGGGAACGGTCTATTTACCAATACCAACGGTGTAGCTGTCGGTGGTTCTTCTCCGGGCGTTTATGTTCTCGGAACCGGTGAAAATACCACATTGTACTGCTATAGCGAAGATATTATCGTCAACGGTAACGGAAATAACGTAGTTACTTATAATATAGGAACCGACAAAAATGCCTGGGACGAAGCACCCAATAAGGTTTATCCTATCGGCAAATTGCAAGCTAATACCAACGGTAATATTATCGCCGACGAAAACGGCGGTGTATGGGTAGCACAAACGCGTAGCTCCGGAAACAACACGGATGCCGTACCGGTTCTTATCTATGTAAACGCCGAAGGCAACGTGGTTTACAATTCAGGTATTTCTCTGGCTGCAGAACTGAACGGATGCTGGGGTTCCGGTTTCACGATCACGAACGATGGAAAGACCCTGATCATCAACAACGAAGTAAATGAATTCATGTTCTTCGATCTTACCTGGAACGAAGGTGTGCCTGTACTGACTTACAAATACAAATACAAACATGACATAGGAGAAGGTTCAGGCAATATTTACCAAATGACATGCGATGCAGCCGGAAACTTGTATGCCGTAGGCGCTTATCTGGGTATTTATTCTTTGCCTACAAGCGAGAACCAGACGACAGTACCTGCCAAGAAATCTATGGCTATCGAGGGACGGACCGTAACCGCCGTTGCCCCGACTAATGCTGCAGCTGTTGAAAATGAAGACGGAACCGTTACTCTTACCTGGGATGCACCTGTTACCGATCTCGAGTACACTTATAACCTGTACCTCGATAACGAGAAAGTAGGAACTGCCGAAGCTACAGCCACTTCTTATGATTTCGCAGCACCCGGCGCCGGTAGACATGTATTCGGAGTAACAGCCGTTTACATAGGAGAAAACGAATCGGAAGCCGCAACTTCCACATTAGATACATCTTTAGAGGATAATATCGTTGCTAATACCAAAGTCAGCGCATATCCTAATCCTGTTAAAGATATGATCCATATCAACGCTCCTGAAGAAATCGTTATTGTACGCATATTCAGTGCTACCGGATCTCTGGTAATGGAAGCCAACAGTGCCAGTGTAGACGTAAGCCGCCTGCCTGCCGGAGTATATCTCCTTAAAGTAAATAACCTGAAAACGATACAGATTATTAAGAAGTAATATCTGACATCTATAGGTTCATAATAAAAAAGGCACCCGGGATTCGGGTGCCTTTTTACATTCAGTATATCTGCCGAAGCTGAAAAATCATTGAGCCGTACTGTCTTTTTCCGTTTTTCGGGTAAGGATAATCACCTGCGATCCGTTCTCGTCACATAAGGCGATCCGCCCCTTTCCGGCATCTTCGAACGATTTTACTTTGTTCAACGCTCCCAATACCTTTCCTTCCGTCTCCATATCGGGACAAGCCATCTGGGTAGTTGCTACAGGTCCCAGAATGATAACGCCCGGGTTAAGAGAATCTACAGAAAAGGCGCCCATCATCAGGTTACAACCGCTATTCCCGTACAAACGGTCTTCATCCAGATTGAATCCGATAAAAGGGGCCGGCATATCGCCCGATGAAGTTACAGGAGCACCATCTACCTCGGAAATTATCCATTCTCCTTCCAGGTCTCCGACCGATACGGATTTTTTCGAATTACAGGAAAACATCATACACGCACATGCTGCGAGAAGCGAAAACCATACTTTTTTCATTTCGTTTTTCAATTGAAGTTAAATAATTATATATAAAGAAAAAAGCAGACAATTTGTTCATTGCCTGCTTTCGTTGTAGCGATTCCGGGAATCGAACCCGAGTCTCAACCGTGAGAGGGTTGCGTGCTAGGCCACTACACTAAACCGCCATGCGTACTCTCTTGAAAAGCGATGCAAAAATAACAGCTTTCGACGAAACGAACAAGTATTTTTAAAAATATCTGCAAGTAATCCGGAAATAATCCTGATTGCAACATAGCACAAGAAAATTTCTTCCATAAAAATTACACGAATAGTTTTGTTAATAAAAATAAATAAATATATTTGTAATACTTATAATTTCAAACCTTGATGATAATGCCGAAAATAAGATATGTACAGTCACGGACTGTCGTTTTTATTACGGGAATAATTTTTTATTTTCTTCCATTTCCTTTATCCGGGCAACTACCCTCCTTCCGGCCTCCCGTTCCGGCTCCCGCATCTTTTAATCCTAACCTCAATTTCAATCCCCATACTCCGCCTCCGTCCCGTCGGCACTCTTGGGACGATAACTACCGCAGAAACGATGAAATGGTACGACGGGATATGGAGCAACATGAAAGGAAGCAAAGGATACAGCAGCAAGAACTGTTATACTTCCGGGAAGTAATCGCATTTCCTGAATTCTCCGGCATACCCGGAACCGAATATTTCCGAACGGTACGGGAAAAACTGGAACAGATGCTCGTGGGAGAACAACCGGTGAACCTGAAGAGCGCCGTATATCTGATTGAGAACGCTTATCTGGAAGACAAGCTGGACTATAACCGGTTCGACAGTGAAATACAAAATCTGAAAAGGATATGCCTGCTCAAGATGAAAGAAGAAAAACTGGACAGCGACGACCCGCTGGCGAAAATTATGATGATATTCCGCGTCATGACCGACGTCGTACGGATAAAAGAACCCGGGACGGAAAAACAACTCGTACATTACCCCATGAAATACGATTTCGAAGATTACCGTTGCCGGAACGACATGACAAATTATATGGTATCCAAGCTATTATCTGTAAATACGGGACAGTGCCATTCACTCCCCCTCCTCTTCCTCATCCTGGCGGAAGAACTGGGAACCGAAGCGTATCTGTCGTCCTCTCCTTCCCATCTCTTTGTGAAATTCAGGGATGGGAATACCTGGTATAACGCGGAGCTTACGCAAGGAGCGATAGTCAGCGACGATTTTTATATGAGCAGCGGATTCATCAAGTCCGAAGCTTTACGGAACGGGCTATACCTCCAGCCCCTGGATAAAAAACAACTTACGGCACAAATGCTCACGGACCTGACTCTCTATTACGTTCGCAAATACGGATTCGACAGTTTTGTAAAAGAAAGCCTCGGCACCGTCCTGAAATGGCATCCCAATAATATAGATGCCCGGCTTATAGAGTCCAACTACCATACCGCAAGAGCGCTTCATGCCATCCGCTGTTGCGGTTCTCCCCCGAAAGAAAGGCTCCCGCTTTATCCGCAAGTTTACGAACTGTACAATACGATGCTGCAATCCTATGCCGTTCTCGACAGCCTGGGATATGAAGATATACCGGACGAGGTGTACCGGAACTGGATAAAACAAACGGAATCGGAAAAAGACAACCGGGAAAACCGGCCTTCCCCCATAAAACAGATCGGAAAATAAATTTAAAAACATAAACTATGAGAAGACTCTTTTTGTTATGGATAATACTGGCCTGCATCGGTACCGGCGAAGGAAAGAACCCGTTCGCCCGGTACGGATATCCGGTAAAAGTGGCTACGATGAGTAACGGGAAATATGAAGAGTTCCATGATACGGAGAGATATGTCGTGATCGGCTCCGTATTGTTCGATACGGAAACGCAGACGGTGGCCGGAAGGGCCGGCACCGATACCTGTGCTCCGCCTCCCCGTGCCATCTGCCGCTATATATCCATCGATCCCGAGGCGGAACGCTACTACTCCATCAACCCGTATGCCTATTGCGCGAACAATCCCTTGAAATATGTGGATAAGGACGGGAAAAAATATATCCGGCTCCGGGCACGTCTCAGCAATTTATGAAAGAACTTTCCATAGCCGTACGACACCTGAACCGACATGGAGCCAGCGGATTAATTAAAAAAATAAACGATACGGAAAATATATATTATATCAAGGAATCTCCAGACAATGGAAGTCGTTTCCATGCTGATATACAAACAATCGAATGGAACCCCAGCCAGACCATGATCACCACCAACGGTACGGAAATATCGCCGGCTACATTGTTGAACCATGAATTCGACCATGCGGTGCGGCATGAAACCGATGCCAAGCAACAAGCTTTAGATCAAAATAATACAGACACTCCTTACGGCAATAAGGAAGAAGAAAGAGTCATAACCGGTTCGGAACAAGAAACGGCTAAGGCTTTAGGAGAAATAAAAGAAGGAGAAGTCACCCGCACCGACCACTACGGAAGTTTATACGAAACGACATCTCCCATTTCCACGGAAAGGAAAAACAAAATCATAGTTACCGCACCCAGATTAAAATAAATAGAATAACAATCAAAAACATGAAAAAACAAATTATAATTGCGCTGGCTGTTCTGGGATTTTTTCCTTTTTTTACAGAGGCTCAGATTTTAAATCATAATTTCGAGAAGATTGATATTTATTACGAAAATTTCTCAATTATGGAAATATGCGATGTTCCTTGCGAAAATTTTGAAAACAGGCATGGAAGTATTGTTCAACATAAAGACTTAACTGATTCTTTAGCCATAATCAAATGGATAGGAATAATAAACCGATTAAAAAAAACGGATACTGCAGATGAAAATTACAATAAACGTTTGGATACCAGGGCAAAGTTATTTTTACATGGAATAAACGACACTATATCTATCTGTCTGGATTATTGGAACACAGATATTTGTAACCAACGTTATGATACCTCTCCCGAACTAAGACTGGAACTTGAGAAGATGTTTCAAAAGCCTAAACCAAAAAAAACATAAAAAAAATAATAGAAAATAAATTTCCATATTCATTTTATCCGTTATGAAAAAAAGATTTATAATATTACTTATTACAGCTTTCTTTTATATGTATCTTTTGCAGGCTCAAATATTAAATCATAATTTTGAGAAGGTTGATATTTATTATGCCGATTTTAGTATTATGACTGCTGTAAATATCCCTTGCCACGATTTTATTGCATTCAGTGATGAACATAAAATAATCACAGACTCTTTAGATATTAAAATATGGATAGGAATATTAAACCGATTGAAAAAAACGGATACTACAGATGAAAATTACAATAAACGTTTGGATACCAGGGCAAAGTTATTTTTACATGGAACAAACGACACTATATCTATCTGTCTGGATTATTGGAATACAGATATTTGTAACCAACGTTATGATACCTCTCCCGAACTAAGACTGGAACTTGAGAAGATGTTTCAAAAGCCTAAACCATATAAACATAAAAAAAATAATAGAAAATAAATTTCCATATTCATTTTATCCGTTATGAAAAAAAGATTTATAATATTACTTATTACGGCTTTCTTTTATATGAATCTTTTGCAGGCTCAAATATTAAATCATAATTTTGAGAAGATTGATATTTATTATACTGATTTCAACATAATGTCCGTAATAAATCTACCTTGTGATGATTTCTTATCTTACAGCAGAGAACATAAAACAATCACAGACTCTTTAGATATTGAGATATGGATAGGAATATTAAACCGATTGGAAAAAACGGATACTGCAGATGAAAATTACAATAAACGTTTGGATACCAGGGCAAAGTTATTTTTACATGGAATAAACGACACCATATCTATCTGTCTGGATTATTGGAATACAGATATTTGTAACCAACGTTATGATACCTCTCCCGAACTAAGACTGGAACTTGAGAAGATGTTTCAAAAGCCTAAACCATATAAACATAAAAAAAACAATAGAAAATAAATTTCCATATTCATTTTATCCGTTATGAAAAAAAGATTTATAATATTACTTATTACAGCTTTCTTTTATATGCATCTTTTGCAGGCTCAAATATTAAATAATAATTTTGAAAAGATTGATATTTATTATACTGATTTCAACATAATGTCCGTAATAAATCTACCTTGTGATGATTTCTTATCTTACAGCAGAGAACATAAAACAATCACAGACTCTTTAGATATTGAAATATGGATAGAAATATTAAACCGATTGGAAAAAACGGATACTATAAATGAAAGTTGCAAAGACAAATTAGATACCAGGGCTAAGTTATTTCTATACGGAGATAATAAAAATATAATGATCTGCATCGATAACTGGAATACGGATATTTGCAACCAATGTTATAATACTTCTTCCGAACTGAAACAAGCTTTGGAAAAGACTTTTCAAAAGTGTAAACCATATAAACATAAAAAAAACAATAGAAAATAAATTTCCATATTCATTTTATCCGTTATGAAAAAAAGATTTATAACATTACTCATTACGGCTTTCTTTTATATGAATCTTTTGCAGGCTCAAATATTAAATAATAATTTTGAGAAGATTGATATTTATTATGCCGATTTTAGTATCATGACTGCTGTAAATATCCCTTGCCACGATTTTATCGTATTCAGTGATGAACATAAAACAATCACAGACTCTTTAGATATTGAGATATGGATAGGAATATTAAACAGGCTAAATAAAGCAGATACAGAAAATAAATACTTCGATAGAATATTAGATACCAGAGGAAAATTATTTTTATACAGTTGTAAGGATACTATACAAATATGCCTTGATTACAGATATACCGATATTAATAACGAACGTTATGATACCTCTCCCGAACTAAGACTGGAACTTGAGAAGATGTTTCAAAAGCCTAAACCATATAAACATAAAAAAAATAATAGAAAATAAATTTCCATATTTATTTTATCCGTTATGAAAAAAAGATTTATAATATTACTTATTACGGCTTTCTTTTATATACATCTTTTGCAGGCTCAAATATTAAATAATAATTTTGAGAAGATTGATATTTATTATGCCGATTTTAGTATCATGACTGCTGTAAATATCCCTTGCCACGATTTTATCGCATTCAGTGATGAACATAAAACAATCACAGACTCTTTAGATATTGAGATATGGATAGGGATATTAAACCGATTGAAAAAAACAGATACTGTAAATGAAAGTTGCAAAGACAAATTAGATACCAGGGCTAAGTTATTTCTATACGGAGATAATAAAAATATAATGATCTGCATCGATAACTGGAATACGGATATTTGCAACCAATGTTATAATACTTCTTCCGAACTGAAACAAGCTTTGGAAAAGACTTTTCAAAAGCCTAAACCATATAAACATAAAAAAAACAATAGAAAATAAATTTCCATATTCATTTTATCCGTTATGAAAAAAAGATTTATAACATTACTCATTACGGCTTTCTTTTATATGAATCTTTTGCAGGCTCAAATATTAAATAATAATTTTGAGAAGGTTGATATTTATTACGAAAATTTCTCAATTATGGAAATATGCGATGTTCCTTGCGAAAATTTTGAAAACAGGCACAGAAGTATTGTTCAACATAATGATTTAACTGATTCTTTAGCCATAATCAAATGGATAGGAATATTAAACAGGCTAAATAAAGCAGATACAGAAAATAAATACTTCGATAGAATATTAGATACCAGAGGAAAATTATTTTTATACAGTTGTAAGGATACTATACAAATATGCCTTGATTACAGATACACCGATATTAATAACGAACGCTTTGATACCTCTTCCGAACTAAGACTGGAACTTGAGAAGATGTTTCAAAAGCCTAAACCGAAAAAAACAAAAAGAAAATAAATTAAAAAACAGAATTATGAGAAGAATCTTTTTGTTATGGATAATACTGGCCTGCATCGGTACCGGCGAAGGAAAGAACCCGTTCGCCCGGTACGGATATCCGGTAAAAGTGGCTACGATGAGTAACGGGAAATATGAAGAGTTCCATGATACGGAGAGATATGTCGTGATCGGCTCCGTATTGTTCGATACGGAAACGCAAACAGTGGCCGGAAGGGCCGGCACCGATACCTGTGCTCCGCCTCCCCGTGCCATCTGCCGCTATATATCCATCGACCCCGAGGCGGAACGCTACTACTCCATCAGCCCGTATGCCTATTGCGCAAACAATCCCTTGAAATATGTGGATAAGGACGGGAAACAGGTGGTCTTGCCGGCACCCGGGCCTATTCCCGTTCCGGTCGTTCTGCCTTCGCCGCCCAAAGAGGGTTCGTTGCCGGACATTAAGCTTTTATCTGTTCAGGTAAAAGAACTAATAAAACAGTCTAAAGATGCGCTTTTGTTTTCTGCGGCTTTAAATTTATCGCCTTTTGTAACCTTTATTCCAGAACAGACGGAAGCATCGCAGTCACAGGATCAGGCTTCGGACAGCAGTAAAAACGAAAAGCACGGGGACGGGGGCAGGGAGCAGGCAAAGAGTGAAAAAAGAATAGGGGAACTGTCGGAGCAGTTAAAGAACGCAAAAACAAAAAAAGAGAAAAAAGAAATCAAAACTAGAATTCAAAATTTACGTAGAGATGGACAAAGAAAAAACAAAGGGGAAGAACACGGAAGAGGCAACAGACGATAAAAGCCTCCTGAAACCCATATTGGTCCCGAATAAATCGGTTTCTGTGTTTAAACTAGGTGACGATATTTCCAATTACTTCTGGCTAAAATATGACTATACGCCCAAAGACAAGAATCTGGAATATGACGCAGATTCTTATGACTTCTGGGAAATTCCGGTTATTATCTGGACTGACGAAGAGACCGGTAAAAAAATAGAAACGATCAGATGTGATGACTCCTGTATCTGGAACGGAACGGAACTGATCGGGATGCCGTATGCGGAATTTCTGGAAACATTCGGGCTAAAAGCCGATAAACATGATAATTTATATTCCGTAGGACCGAAAATCAGGGGACGCAATTACGACGTATACGATTTTGAAGATTTAGGTTTAATGATCTGGGTCTGGAGAAAAAGGATACGGACGGTATTAGCCCTGACTTATCTCGAAGACGAATAAGTAGATATTTTAAATAACCGATATGTAGTTAAAAATAAAATTGAACTTACGGAAGGAACTTGCAAACAAAGCTTATGAGAAAAATAAATATATTGTTCTTCATTTTATTCGCAGGATATTTCTGTGGATATTCAGCCGGCCGGGAGAACTATATCCGATGTTACAACATTATCGACTCGATGCTTGACGGTACGAAGGATACCAGTTTTAAAAAAGCAGTTTATGAGGTAGAAAATGCATGGTACGACGGGAAGCTGGACGAAACCGAATTTTATTCCGTCATCAGGAATTACGCGCTGCTATGTACCGAGAAGGGAAAAATGATGGATATCCGCTATGATTTCGACGACATCCGCTCTTTCAGGAATCATGCTTCTTTATTCTCTTTTATGACAGATACTACCCTGATATATATCGACGATACCACCTTTGTCAGCCACCCTCCTTTCATTTACGGAGAAGAAAATATTATGGAGAATAAAGACTGGGGACGTACATCGGTAACGTCTCTGCTCGTTACCCACCGGGGAAACTGCCGCTCCCTGCCCATATTATACAAACTGATAGCCGGGGAAATGGGAGTAAAGGCATGGTTGGCATTGGCTCCCAACCACCTGTATATCAAACTGCACAATAAAACCAACGGCTGGTATAATACAGAATTGACTTCGGGTGTATTTCCAACAGATGCATGGCTGATGGCGAGCGGATATATCCATACCGACGCGGTCAAGAACGAAATGTACTTGGATACATTGTCCTTACAGGAATCCATTGCTCTGTGCCTCACCGATCTGGCAGACAGCTACCTCCACAAATTTCCCGAAACGGGATATGACGACTTCGTCCTGTGGTGTTGTGACAAAGCACTGGAATATTTCCCTCATTATATCAACGCCCTGCTGATAAAAGCGGAAGGGTTACGGTTCCGCTATGAACATAATGCAGAGAAGCCGGAGTCCCTGCGTAAGGAAATCGACAAATTATATGCACATATCCATAAACTGGGATATCGTAAAATGCCGGAAAAAATGTACCGCGAATGGCTGTTATCGCTGAAAACGAAAAACAAACCGGAAAATGAGGACGAACATCTTCCGCATTAAAAACAGGAATATCATGAGTATTTTCTAGGATAGCGGAACAGTATAGCCAATATAGCGAACAAAGCAAGTACGAGAGGATAGTAAAGATACCGGATAATGCTGAGCGGAGAGACTATTGCCAGACCTGAAGCCATGAGGAGCTGGGCGCCGTAAGGAATAATACCCTGTACCACACAGGAGAAGGTATCGAGGAGGCTGGCGACCTTGCGGGAATCCAGCCCGAATTTCCCGGATATATTCCTGGCGATCGGTCCTACGGTTATGATAGCGATGGTATTGTTCGCCGTACATATATTGGCAATCCCCACCAAAGCGGCGATGCTGAATTCGGCTCCCCGTTTCCCGCTGACATGACGGGTAAGCAGGTTAATGATATAATCTATTCCTCCATTATACCGGATGAGCTCGAGCATTCCTCCTGCCAACAGGGTAATAATGATAAGCCCTCCCATAGCCGAAACGCCTTCACCCATTGCTCCGAACCATCCGAACACATCTATTACGCCGTCGGCTATTCCTATGATTCCCGCCGAGAGGATGCCCAGTGTCAGCACCTTCATCACGTTCATTCCGGCGATAGCCGTCGCCAGTACCAATATATAGGGCAATATCCGTATCCAGTCCACAGGCGGAGCATCCACCGTATCGACCTGCACACCTGCCAGCATATAATATACGAGCATAACGACGGCGACAGGAAAAACAATACGGCTGTTGACTATAAATTTATCCCTCAGTTCACACCCCTGCGTACGGGTGGAAGCTATCGTCGTATCGGATATAAAAGATAGATTATCGCCAAAAAAAGCTCCTCCGACCACAATGGCGACCATATAGGGTATCTCGGTACCTGTACGGGCAGCCAGTCCTACGGCTACCGGAACAAGAGCGACCACCGTACCGACGGAGGTTCCTACCGACATGGAGATAAAACAGGCGGCTACGAACATTCCCGCCAGAAGCAATTCACCGGGCAGGAAATGCAAGGTAGCGTTTACAGTGGCTTCGATGGCACCCATAGCTTCGGCCGATTTGGCAAAAGCTCCGGCGAGAATGAATATCCATATCATAAGCATGACATTGGGATTGGAAGCTCCTTCGGAAAACAGGGCGACGCGTTCGCTAAACTTTTTCCGGCGGGTAATACATACCGCATATACTGATGAAATAATAAAGGCAACCGATATGGGTACTTTATAAAAATCGTTTATCAGCAACGAAGTGACCAGATATAATACTAAAAATACGAGCAAAGGACTTAATGCCCAGAATGACGGTTTTATTTTTTCCATTCAATTTATTTTAAGAACGCAAAAATAAGGATAATTATTTGATTATTAAACCTATCGTCGGAACCGAGAAAAAATAATGAATAAATAATGAACAAAAAAAATGCTAATGTGTTTTATTTAAAAGCAAAAATTGGTGCTTAAATAAAAAAAATTTCATATTTTGCTGAACTTTTCAAGCACATCTTTGTTTTAATAATATAAACAAAATAAAAGTGTAGAAATTATGACATACGAATTGCCCAAACTTCCTTACGCTGCCGACGCACTTGCTCCTGTCATCAGCCAAGAGACGATCGAATATCACTTCGGCCGTCACGAACAGACCTACATCAATAATCTGAACAAATTGATCGCAGGTACTCCGTACGAGGATGAAAATATAGAAACGATTATTAAAAAATCGGAAGGGGCATTATTCAATAACGCGTCACAAGCGTGGAACCATATTTTCTATTTCTTTACTTTCTCTCCTCATGGCGGAGGCGAACCTGAAGGGAAACTACGCGAAGCCATCGAGAAGCAATGGGAAAGTATAGACCACTTCAAAAAAGAATTTGAAGAAACCGGAACAGGTCTCTTCGGTTCGGGATGGGTATGGCTTTCGAAAGATAAAGACGGAAAACTGGTTATCAGTAAAGAAAGTAATGCCGGTAATCCTATGACAAAGGGACTTACTCCTATCCTGACTTTTGATGTGTGGGAACATGCATATTACCTCGACTACCAAAACCGGCGGGCCGACCATCTCCACAAACTGTGGGATATCGTAGACTGGAAAGTAGTCGAGTCAAGATACTTATAATTCGCACTTTTCTAATAGTCGCGCGTGAGCGTAACTCTATCTAGCACTTTAAAATAAGCATAATGTGATGAATTCTAAAAGAGAGGCATGCCGCGTGAGCGGTCCCTCTCTTTGTCTTTTTAAGTATATGACAGAAAACATATATAATCAGGTTATATATACCAAAAGCATTTTATTGCTTTTTTTGAATTTCCGAAATAATTTTGTTTACTTTGCTATCACATAAATATCCAAATTTACAGAACGATTACATTTTTACAAAACATCTGATATATACCGATCATGAACACAAAGAAATTTATCCTTCAGGAAAAAGATATTCCACAAGCCTGGTACAATGTAATGGCGGACATGAAAAACAAGCCCATGAACCCATTGCATCCGGGCACGAAAAAAGCGCTTAAACCAGAAGACCTGTATCCTATTTTTGCCGAAGAGCTGGCACGTCAGGAACTCAATATGACGGACGCCTGGATTGAGATACCCGATGAAGTAAGGGAAATGTACAAAATATGGCGTCCCACTCCTTTGGTGCGTGCTTTAGGACTGGAAAAGGCGCTGGATACTCCTGCACATATTTATTTCAAGAACGAGAGCGTAAGCCCCGTAGGTTCCCACAAACTGAACTCGGCGATAGCACAGGCCTACTATTGCAAAAAGGAAGGGGTTACCAATATCACGACCGAAACCGGAGCAGGACAGTGGGGAGCAGCCTTGTCGATGGCAGCAAAACATTTCGGTCTGGAACTGGCCGTATATATGGTAAAAGTGAGTTATCACCAGAAACCGTACCGCCGTTCTATTATGCAAACATTCGGCGCACAGGTTATAGCGTCTCCCAGTATGTCTACGAAAGCGGGCCGCAAAATCCTGACCGACCATCCCAATTATCAGGGGAGCCTGGGGACGGCTATCTCCGAGGCGATAGAGCTGGCAATGAGTACACCCAATTGTAAATATACCCTGGGAAGCGTACTGAACCACGTATCGCTCCACCAAACCGTAATAGGGCTGGAAGCTGAAAAACAAATGGAAATGGCGGGGGAATATCCCGACATCGTTATAGGCTGTTTCGGCGGAGGATCTAACTTTTCCGGAATTACATTCCCTTTCCTGCGGCATAAGCTGAACGAAGGTAAAGATATACGCCTGATCGCAGCAGAACCTGCTTCCTGTCCTAAACTGACCCGGGGAATATTCCAGTACGACTTCGGCGACGAGGCCGGTTATACGCCGTTACTGCCCATGTACACGTTAGGACATAATTTTGCCCCGGCAAATATACACGCGGGCGGACTGCGCTACCACGGGGCCGGGACTATCGTAAGCCAGTTGAAGAAAGACGGACTGATGGAAGCTATGGATATACAGCAACTCGACACGTTCAAAGCCGGGACTTTATTCGCCCAATGTGAAGGAATTATCCCTGCTCCGGAATCGTCGCACGCCATCGCCGCTGCGATTAAGGAAGCATTGATAGCAAAGGAAGAAGGTACACGCAAATGTATCTTGTTCAATCTTTCGGGACACGGCCTTATCGATATGGCCGCTTATGACCAATATCTGGCAGGCGACCTGACCAACTATGAGGTTACCGACGAAGACGTTGCCAAAAACCTCGAGAGCATAGAAAAAATAATCTGACATATTTATTTTTTTACAACAAAAGCCTTCGTACGTGGGCTTTTGTTGTTTTATACTCCCGTAAGTGGATATAGTTCTTCACGGGCCTGACTGATGAAGATTTGATTTATTCACCACAATGTTTTATATTTAGGAACAAACAGACTATAAAATTGTGTATATATGAATACATTATTGAATATTATCTGGCATATTCCGTTTCTGGGCTTTATCTACGCCGGCATTTACGCTTTATGCGGACTGATCTTATGCCTGACCATTATCGGAATGCCTTTGGGGTTAGGATTGCTACAAATGGGCCGGTTCCTGCTATGCCCGTTCGGTAACGCTCTGGTAAGCCGGGGCGATCTGGCACGCTTGAAAGGAGAAAACCGTAATATTCTGGTCGTTACCTACTCATGTCTGTTGCGTATCGTTTATTTTCCGATAGGCCTTATCTTGTCCATACTTTTCTTATTTTCCATCGTCAGTGATTTTCTTTCGATCATAGGAATTCCCTGTGCACTGGTGTGGGCGAAATCATTACCGGCGATATTCGACCCGATCGACAAGATATGTGTACCCGGCGAAATTTCCGATGAAATAAACAGACGCAAAACCTTGGGAACTTTATAGTGTCACACAAAGTAAAAAGATAATTTTTCCATGTCCTGAATAAAACCATATATAGTTTTTGCGAATCTTATTTCCGGTTAATTATTTAGAAATAAGCATATTCAGCGGCACCGACATTCTTAATTTTACAAAAGTAAAGCCTCGTTATCGTTTAAGATAACGAGGCCTCATATTTTCCGATATTACATTTTATTTATCATCTTTCTTCATCGGTTTGGCAATAGCGTCTCTCATGGAAGTGTCGGCTTCAATATTCCTCATTTTATAATAATCCATAATGCCGAGATTACCCGAACGGAAGGCTTCGGCCATAGCCTGGGGAACCTGGGCTTCGGCCTCGATCACTTTCGCACGCGCTTCTTGCGCTTTGGCCTTCATTTCCTGCTCGAGGGCAATTGCCATCGCACGTCTTTCCTCAGCTTTAGCCTGGGCGATATTTTTATCGGCCTGTGCCTGATCTATCTGTAATGTAGCACCGATATTCTTTCCTATATCTATATCGGCGATGTCGATAGAAAGTATTTCAAAAGCCGTACCTGAATCGAGGCCTTTTTTCAATACCAGTTTAGAGATAGAATCGGGATTTTCCAATACGTGTTTATGCGACTCAGAAGAACCTATAGAAGAAACGATACCTTCTCCCACACGAGCCAGGATAGTGTCTTCGCCTGCTCCTCCGACCAACTGGCGGATACTGGCACGAACCGTTACACGAGCTTTGGCGATAAGCTGAATCCCGTCTTTTGCAACAGCCGTTACAGGAGGAGTATCGATAACTTTAGGATTAACGGACATCTGCACCGCCTGGAAAACATCACGCCCGGCCAGGTCGATAGCGGTTGCCATTTTCAGGTCCAGATCGATATTGGCTTTTGAAGCGGAAACGAGCGCATGCACTACCTTTTCTACATGTCCCCCTGCCAGATAATGAGCTTCCAGATCATCTCGGGTAACCGCCTTAAGGCCTGCTTTATGGGCTTCTATCATCGCTCTCACGATAATTTGGGGCGGCACTTTACGTATACGCATAAGGAACAATTGAAGGAGCGATATTCTCACTCCCGATACCCGCGCCGATATCCACAGCAGGAACGGAACGAAGTAAAAGAACACCGTAATCAATATAATGACACCGGCTAACAGAAAAATACTGATTTCCATACTACTCTTTTATTACTATTATTAATGATCTAATTTTTCTTTTCTAAAAAAATAATTTGTACCACACCTTTAATCCATAATATCCGACAAAAAATTACCTTTATTTTTTACGAATAGTCACTGTTGTTTTATCCACATGTACCACGACCACGGGCGTCTGCTCGTCAATGAATTCGTCCCTCGAACGTGCTTCTGCCGTGACACCATTAATCAGTACCGTCCCCATGGGATTTACACGGGAAAGGGTAATACCTTCATCTCCTTCTTTTATCTGGTCGCTGACAAGAGTAGGAGCCACAGAGTCTATATCGGTATGAAGAGCCATACGGTCGAGACTCCGGGAACGCATAAGCCATATAATGGCTACGAGCGTGATTATCGCCGAGAGAATGAGGGTGAGGAAGCCTCCGTTACTGCCAAATTGCACAAAAGCATAATAGATACCTCCTCCGAAAAACAAAATGGAACTTATCCCTGCTATCGTAATGCCGGGCAGAAAAAACAATTCCAGCACTACAAGAAACACAGCCAACGCGATAAGTACCGCTACAATAACGATATCAAGTGCCATGATTTACTTTTTACGGTTGTTCATAATATATTTCTGTTCGGCTTTTCGGGCTTCATTTTCATATCTGGCCAGCTCACCGTTAAGTTGTATCAGCGAATTTTCCAATGTCAATATTTCCGTAGCGGTCTGCTGTTTTTTCGATCCGGAAAATTTCATATACCTGCGACGCAATTCCCGAAGTTTTTCATTAAGGGAATCGATAGTCTTATTCGTTTCTTGAGCTTTTACATACAAATTACGTGCCTCATTGCTTCTGAAATCATCCAAATAATGGTACATCATACCATTATAGAGAGGAAAGTAAAAATCCGCTTTTTTTTGTACACTTTCGATATCCATATTCCGGATACTTTCGAGCAAAGCCGAATAATCAGCGCCGGGACGCCAGGTATCTTTTATAGAATTGATACGAGCCAAAGACCGGAGTTCTTCAGCGGTTTTTCCTTCATAGTAGTTTTTTTCTTCATTAGGAATAAAAAGATAAACTGTAAGTTTACCCGGTATTTGCTTACGATCCGTAACGAACCATCCCACATTATGCATTTCGTCAATGGCCATGAGATAATCATTATATGGAGAATTGAAAGGCATTCCTACATTCTCAGGTAATAAATAGGCTTCCTTATCCAGACTGTTACGTGTCACGAATATATCATATCCTCCTATAGATCCGGGACCATTCGATGCATAATACAATGTCAGGCCATCGGACATCAGGAAAGGATAATTCTGATCACCTTTTCCGTTTATATTAGAAGGCAAAGCAACCGGTTCGCTCCATTGGTCACCTACCAGTTTATTTTGCTGGTACAATTCATATCCGGCAGTATCGGTCGGATACCCGTAAAGCATTTTATCGGCGCGCTGGGGCATATATACAGCCGTACTTACTTTTTTCGCCGTATTCTTCAGATCATTATAATTATAGAATGTACCTGACTCAGGCGATAGTTTATAGTGCCGGAAAAAATCATCAGCATCTACTTCGAGACTGTCTATAATCTGTACGGCCTCCACCCGGTTAATCATGGAAGCGGCTTTCCGGGCAGATTCCAGTCTTCCGTTTAACGTTTCCGGAATTTGCATTTTATTTTTAGTAAGGGCCGTTTTATAGGCTTCGAACTTATTTACCGCCTCATCGAAACGATAGAGATTCATGTATGCTTCCGCCAGATAACGGGAAGATTCCTGAATTTTTCTCTGTTCCCCTATTTTAAGGAAAGGCTCGGCTTCTTCATATTTTCCTTCTTCAAAAAGACAAACGCCGTACCAGTGGTTCAATGATCCGTCACGAGGCTTTTTTTTCAGTTCAGCTTTAAATACGGGAGCCGCTTCTTTATATTTTCCAGCTTTATACAATTCTCTTGCTTCGTTCAGCGTTTGTCCGAAAGCAGGAAACGATAATGCCATAATCCATACCGCGCACAAATATTTCTTTATATTAGTCCTCATCATCTTATTATAAACTAATAAACATTCTTACTTTAAGAGATTCAAATATAACATTATTTTTTAAAAACACGAACAGCCACTGCCCAAAATTAACGGGTTATATGCGGCAAGACCCGGGAAAAAAACCATTTTTTATCTTCCGGTGAACGAAAAGCGGAATAAGGTACATAGAAAAAATCCTGTTTTCCGGTATAAATAAGCATATAGCGCGAAGTTGTGCGCAAACGTATTACCGATTCCCAGGGGATAAAACGGGAAGGGACGTTTTCAAACAAACAGGTAAAACCGTCCGTATCTATTCTTACTTGCTTATCTAACAGTATCAGGCGTGTCATAGGCCGCAGGGCATAAACAAACCACAGGTAAAAAACGGCAGAAGGAATTATTAAAAATATAACCATCAATATGACATATACTATGTTCATATCGTATGGCAAAAGAGCAAACAGCAAAAGAAATATCAAAGCAATGGCCCACCAGGTCTTACCCAGCCACATCTTTATTATTATTTTAAAGTACTCGCTCCCTGTAAGCTTATAAGATTCTGTCGTAATCATACCATCAAAGATAAGGATAAAAAAGCTACCTTAAAACATCATATAATAAATTCCTGCACAAACGACCAGAATCATTACAAATGTTGTATTTTTGCAGCCAAAAAAGAAAACTATGTCGGGACTTTATACCATATTATTGCTTATAGTATCGAATATTTTTATGACATTTGCCTGGTACGGACATCTTAAATTGCAAGAAACAAAGGTCATAGGGAACTGGCCTCTCTTCGGGGTAATCCTTCTTTCCTGGGCCATCGCTTTATTTGAATATTGCGCACAAGTACCAGCCAACCGAATCGGGTTTCAGGGGAACGGAGGACCTTTCAGTCTTATGCAGTTAAAAGTCATACAGGAAGTTATCACTCTCATTATCTTTACCTTATTTTCCACTTTATTATTTAAGGGAGAAGTATTGCACTGGAACCATTTAGCAGCTTTCGTTTGTCTCATCCTGGCGGTTTATTTCGTTTTTATGAAATAAATAAGCTTCATTTACTTTTTCCGCTTTCCTAAATATTATTCTATTAAAAAAATCATAAAGCGCACTAACAACGAGATTATCCATTTTGTCATTCGCCGGATTTGATTTATCTTTGAATATCATCATATTAAAATTATAAAATGAAATATTTTCTCGTGTGTTCTTTCATTTGTTTCCTATCGTCTATATTCCAATCTCCCCTATCGGCCAAAGAAAATAAAGACGACGATAGTCTCTCTTTTTATACAGAACCTTACATAATGAGTATCTATATATCCGAACCGGAAAGAGCCCTTTCACTATTAAACAAAGCCGAAGCTCTGGGAACGATGTCCTTATCAACAATTAATGACCTGCGGAGTATGTCCTACCGTACTTTATATATGAACAAAATATCATACGAATACGCAAGAAAATCTTATATCAGCGATTCTATATCCAATAATAACCCTCAGCATTTGCTAAAAATGATTGTATCACTAGCTGAATTATCTTATTTGCTAAGCGAATATGAGGAAAGTCTCAGATATGCTTCACAAGGTATAGAACTGGCTCAAAAAACAGGAGACAGAAAAGCCGAAGGTAAATTGCTTTTCAGTATCGGAGAAAATAAAAGAATACTGTCTTTAAAAAAAGAAGGTTACCAATATATCAACCAGGCCATCGAATTGTTACAAAAAACACAGGATATTGAAGAAATGGCCATGTTATCTTACTTCTATGGGGTAAAAATGGGATATTTAATAGATGATTCAGAGTACGAAGAAGCTTTATCCATAGGTACGAACCGAAAAAAATTAATCGATAAAATCCATTCTTTATCAAATATTCCGGTCGGTTATACCGACCAACAATATGCTTACACTTATTCAAAAATGGCATATGCGGCCTTTATGACCCAGCAATATTCCCAGGCTGAAAAATATTTCGATCAATACCGGAAAACCAAAATGGCTTCAACTCCCGACGGAAAATATGATGCCACTCCTTACCTACTTATAACAAAAAGATTTCAGGAGGTTCTTGACAACTGTGAAGACTTCAAAAAAGTGTTACGACAACAAGATACCATAAACCACCAGTATACCGGGGTATTGCAAAAAGAAATTATGGCTTATTCGGGATTAAAAAATTACGAAAAGGTAGCCGAATTACAAAAAACACTTATAGAGATCAATGAAAACATAAATGAACGGGAAAAGAAAAATGCGGCACTGGAATTGAATACGATTTATGAAACTAATAAAAAAGAGGCTCTCATTGCAGAGCAATCTTCTCAATTGAAAATACGGAATATCTCTCTTATATCCATTCTTTGTATATCTTTTTTATTAATCTTTTTACTATGGAAAGCCCAAAAATATGCCCGCACTATAAAATATAAGAATAAAGCTCTGTCTCAATATATTGACGAACAACTCATCAACCAAAAGACGATACGTACCGCACATGAACGTCTGAGCCTGTTATCCCCTTCCTATACTCAAATCAACTCAGACAACATAAACGATACAGAAGAACAAGAACAAACCGTCAACAAACAGATATTTCAAGAATTGGACCGCATCATAACGCGTGAGAAGTTGTACCTGTCTTCCGACCTGTCAAGGGAAGAGTTAGCACGGAAAGTACGTTTGAACCATACACGCTTTGCCAGAATGATAAAAGAAAACACCGGAACAAATCTGAACGGATACCTCAACAATCTACGTCTAAACCATGCAATCCAGTTATTAATAGACCATCCCGAATATACGCTCAAAGCTATTGCAGAAGAATCGGGGATTAACAGTATGCCTACATTTCATAATCTTTTCAAACAAAAAACAGGCATGACACCTGCCGAATTCAAAAACACGCGCAAAAAACTGTAAATCAAATATTTGATACAATTCTTTACTACTCAGGTACAATTCTTTACAACAAGAACCAAATTTTTATTCTTGCTATACAAATGATTATGTTTATTTGTAGAAAATAAACCGGTGTTTTTGGATATACATCACAAGGCTTGTGTTATAAATCCATCTTTCATTATATATCAGATTTATTTGTTTATCTAATATGGCACGTCCCTGTGTACATTTTAGAGAGTATTTTTCTATTAATCAATAATTAAATCATATAATAAAATGGTACATATTATTTATTTGTCCGTCCTATTATCTGCATTAATATACATAGTTTATAATAAAAAATATATCCTATATAAAAATATTATTCATGCAATCTCCGATCCGGTACTCCGGATCGATAAATACGGCCATATAGTTGAATTTCTCAATAAAAAATGCAACACGAATATATTCTATAATAATTGTACGGAAGGACCTAACCAAAATATTCATGATCATTTTACCGAAAAAAGTTGTACCGAATTAATACAATCACTACATATTGTTCTTAAAACCAAAAAGAAAACCAGCATCATTGCAGATGTAAAATTTAAAAATGGCAATATCATCAAAAATAAAATCAGTATCATATACTTCAATAAGAAACAGGTTTTGTTATTATTCCATACGACATCTGTCATAAACCATGAATGGGAAGAAATACAGGAGCAGAATTTCCTGATGCAGGCTATATTGAACAACCTGCCAATCCCTACCACGGTAAAAGATATCACAAACGATAATACATACATTATCTGGAACAAAAAGGCGGAAGAACTTTACAATGTATCCCGAAGTAAACTAATAGGAAATAATGCGAACGTATTGTCTCCTCATATATCCGAAATATTTTGGAAAACGGATAAAGAAGCTATTCATAACGGATATTCCGATAATATCCTGCATCTCAAATTATCCGATGGCAAAACCCATACTTTGAGTATGCATAAACATCTGTTGTCCTATAAAAACGAACTTCGTTGGCTCATTAGCTCGGCTGTCGATATTACGGAACTGGAAAGAAAAGAACAGCAACTTGAACAGCAGAACCGGCAACACAAATTATTATTAAAAGCTATTGGCCTGAGCCTGTGGAAATGGGATCTGAAACGGGAAGAAATTATCTGGAATGAAAAAACGGAGAATGAACGGGAAAACCAAATAGAAAAAGATAAAAACTATTTTTCCAGAATACTTCCTGAACATCAGGAAAAGATATTGTCTGCATTCCTAAAATTAAAACAGAAAGAAACAGATTTCATCTGTGAAGAGTATCAATGTGTGGAAGATGACGGTAATATCGTTTGGAGAGAATTGTTCGGAACCATATATGAATACGACAACCAGGGTGCACCTTTAATGTTAATAGGAGGAACTCATATAATAGAACAACGAAAAAAACTGGAAACAGAGTTACGGTCGGCTAAAGAAAAAGCAGAAGAATCGAACCGGCTGAAATCGGCTTTCCTGGCGAATATGAGCCATGAAATACGCACACCGCTGAACGCAATCGTAGGATTCAGCGGATTACTCATCGAAACGGAAGACATAAAAGAAAAAGAAGAATATATATCCATAATAAACCGCAACAATGAGTTGTTATTACAATTAATCAATGATATTCTTGAAATTTCAAAAATAGAAACAAATACAGTGAAGTATACGTATAGTACGGTAGATGTAAACGGAATGTTGTTATCTTTGGAAACAAATTTCAGGCGCAAATCAACCAATCCCAATATTGATATATCCTTTCTGCCGTCACTGGAAGAATGTGTAATAGAAACAGATTCCAACCGTCTGCTGCAAGTTATCACTAATCTCTTAAACAATGCCATAAAATTCACGGACGAAGGATATGTCCATTTCGGTTATAAACAAGAAGAAAACAGCCTGTATTTCTTTGTTTCGGATACAGGCCGAGGAATCCCCGAAGAACAACAAAGTGAAGTATTCAAACGTTTTGTAAAACTAGACACATTTATTCCTGGTACAGGGCTGGGACTATCGATTTGTCAAAATATCGTACAAAAATTAAACGGAGAAATCGGAGTATACACAAATAAAGCGGGTGGCTGTACCTTTTGGTTCTCTTTACCTGTAAAATTTGAAGTATGTATTCCATGATACTAAAAGATTCAAAATAACATTTCCGAAACAGAATATATATGAATGAATCATATATATTTCTGTTACAACACTATCAAAGCCAATCTTTAACCTTTTATATCATATATCCTCAAAGAATGGTCTTTAGTTTAAAAGATCATTCTTTTTTTAAATCATACGGCTATTGTTTTTTATCTCGGGTCAAATATCCAAAAACATAGAGAGCAAGAGCCGCTACGACACCTATAGCAGCAAAACAATACCAGATATAATGAGCATGTCCAGCCGCAGCTTCCCAGGCTGCCCGTGTGGGAAACAATGCAGGATCGGGACAATACCGCTGTAGCAAATATCCGGACAGACCGAATCCTACAAATGAAGCAATACACGAATTTATATGACTGAAACCCAGATACAGCCCCTCATCACCTTTGGGAGCCTGTAAAGAAAAATATTCCAGATAACGGGGAGAAATAAATGTTTCGGCCAAAGCTTGCACTCCTATTCCACACAACATCATGAACGCAACGGGATGAAGCCCAAGTACGGAAGAGGCATTCAACAGATTTCCCCCGGCCATGAGCAACGCAGAAAACGGCATTAATAACATACCTATGTTCATCGATGTGATAGCTTTTCTTTTTCTCATTAAATGGGTAACAAAATTTACACACAAGATCACAACGAGAGGATTAAGATTGGCATACCAGGCGGGGGTAGCCGAATCTCCCGCCATACGAAGTACATATTTGGGCATCGTTGCATACAACTGCATATAGATCATCCAGAATCCGCTGGTAATAAGCGTCACGGCTACCATACGGCCGTTTGTTATTACTTTATATAACGCTCTGCCTATTTCCCTCATACTTTTTCCGGTCCCTTCCCGATGATTACTTTTATAAAAGAAAAAAACAAGGACCAAAGCCAGCAATGTCATAGAAGCGGAAAAATAATTAAGAACGACCAGTCCTTCACTTCCCATTCCTCTACGTAAAGGTTCGACCACTGTTTTTCCGGTAAAGCTACCGATATTGACCATCATATAAAAGATAGAAAAACCTTTTGCCCTATTCTCTGCTGTAGTCTCCTTTGCAACCGTACCGGAAATAACAGCTTTAATAAATGAACCGCCCACGACGATAATCAATAATACAGGAACTATTGTCCACCGCAGCATACTCTGATTCAATCCGTAAAATACGGTCGTTTCCTGATAGGTTACCAGCCCGGCATTCTCAAACAAGGCAGGCATAATTCCTAATCCGAAATATCCTATCGTAAGCAAAAAGAAAGCCAGAAGCATGGATATACGGAATCCCATACGGTCGGCCATAGCTCCCGAAAAAGTGGGTAGCAGATATAACCCGGCAGAAAATATCCCGGAAATGAGACCCGCTTCAATATCGGAAAAGCCATAAACGTTGGAGAGATAAAGAGTCAGTACGATAAAAACAGCATAATAGGCCATACGTTCCAGAAGCTCTACCGAGTTACTCACCCAGAACGCGGTTGAATATTTTTTAAATACGGACATACGTAATAGGGTTAACAGTCAAAATATTAAATTAAAAAAAGAGCCACATCGAAGTCATAAGGTTTCGGTGCAGCTCTATATCTTTCTTTTTCCCGAAATTTAAATAATCTCGAGACGTTTAAAACATTTACGGATTTTATCAAATGCAACATCCACCTGTTCTTTGGTGTGTGTCGCCATCAGGGAGAAACGTATTAACGTACTGTCTGGCGATACCGCAGGAGCAACTACCGGATTGACAAAAATTCCTTCGTCAAGCAGATCACGGGTCACCCGGAAAGTTTTCTCATTATCACGAATAAATAAAGGAATGATAGGAGTAGATGTATTTCCTATCTCGCAACCCATCGCACGAAATCCTTCCAATGCATAATTAGTGACATCCCATAAATGAGCGATACGTTCCGGCTCGCTTTCCATAATATCCAAGGCCGCACCTACCGCTGCTGTTGAAGCCGGAGTTATACTGGCACTGAATATATAGGAACGGGAATTATGACGCAGGTAATTAGCCGTAATTGCATCGGTAGCGATAAAACCGCCCAATGATGCAAACGATTTGCTGAATGTACCCATAATGAGATCTACATCATCGGTTACACCAAAATGGTCACAGGTACCGCGCCCCTGACGACCGAACACTCCTATACCGTGAGCTTCGTCTACCATGACAGCAGCATTATATTTTTTAGCCAACGCTACGATCCCGGGCAAATCGGCAACATCGCCCTCCATACTGAAAACACCGTCCGTTACAATAAGCTTCACTTTATCTTCTCCACAACGTTTCAAAGCATTTTCCAACGATGCCATATCGTTATGCTTATACTTTATAGGAGTGGAAAAAGACAGACGACGGCCTTCTATAATAGAAGCATGGTCCAATTCATCCCACAAGATATAATCTTCACGACCGGTAAGGCATGATACCACACCCAGATTTACCTGAAAACCGGTAGAATAAATAATGGCCTCTTCTTTGCCGACAAAACGGGCAAGACGGTGTTCCAACTCTTCATGAATATCTAATGTTCCGTTAAGGAAACGTGAGCCCGCACATCCGGTACCATATTTTTTGGTAGCCGCAATAGCTGCTTCTTTAATTTTAGGGTGATTCGTCAACCCGAGATAACTGTTCGAACCGAACATCAGGACTTTTTTCCCGTTAATAAGTACCTCGGTATCCTGATCGCTTTCGATTTTACGAAAATAAGGATAAACGCCTAATGCTTTTGCTTTTTGTGGAGCATCATACTTCACAAGTTTTGCCTGTAATAGCTTCATAGTTTATTTAAGAGTTTCACATTGTTTTTAATCATAAACTATCTGCTTAATCAATCTTATTTTGCGCGAGTTCTCCCGCGTTCCTTTGTTCTGAAAAAAGCAGGCTGCAAAAATAACGCTTATATTTGGATTAGCATACACTTTTTCAATAAAAATGTAACTTACCCATTCTTTTGTTAATAAAATAAATTACAAAACCACTTTTTTATCCATCTAATTTTCACAATACATGACAATTAGATAATATATCCCTTTATTTTTTAATCTTTTCATTTAAGACAAATAAAGCCCTATTATTAACACACTGATTACAAGCCATATAATTACAAGAATAGCGGACACGGAACGTAATAATATACAAAAAGTTAGAACCATACGCCTGATTATAAAAAAAAAGTACGAAATTTGCTGCTTGTAACATATCGTTAACACAGACGAAATATATTAAGAATATGAAGTTTTCAGCTCAGCAAATTGCCGATTTCCTGCAGGGAGAAATTATAGGAGATCCGCAGGTTACGGTTGACAATTTGTCAAAGATAGAAGAAGGAACACCCGGAACTCTCAGCTTTCTGGCTAATCCAAAATACACACACCATATATATAATACACAGGCCAGCATCGTACTCGTGCGCCGGGATTTCGTTGCAGAGGAAAAAATATCGGCCACTCTCATCAAAGTAGACGACCCTTATAGCTGCCTCGCCCTGCTGTTGAACTTGGTAAGCCAGGCCATGCCGCAAAAAAAAGGCAAAGAATCTCCGATATACGTTGCAGCGTCTGCCCAGATTTCTGAATCTATATATATAGGAGCTTTTGCTTACATCGGCGAAAACACCAGAATAGGGGAAAATGTAAAGATCTATCCGCAGGTATTTATCGGTGATGATGTTCTCATAGGAGACAACGTGATTCTCTATCCGGGTGTAAAAATATACCAGGGTTGCCGTATAGGAAATAATTGCATCCTGCATGCAGGTGCTGTAATCGGTTCCGATGGTTTCGGTTTTGCCCCTCAAAACGGAGAATATGCAAAAATTCCGCAGATAGGCAATGTCATACTGGAAGAAAACGTAGAAATAGGAGCTAACACGACTATAGACCGTTCCACTATGGGATCCACAATTATTCGTAAAGGTGTGAAACTGGATAACCTGATACAGGTAGCCCATAATGTAGAAATAGGGGAACATACCGTTATGGCTGCACAAGCGGGTATTGCGGGTTCTTCTAAAGTCGGCAGCCATTCTATGATAGGCGGACAGGTAGGTATCGCGGGACATATTCAACTGGGCGACCGTGTAACAATAGGCGCTCAATCGGGAATACCCAATCATCTGCCCGACGGAGTAACTGTCATGGGATATCCGGCTGTACCGGCAAAAGATTTTGCACGTACTACCGTATATATTAAACAATTGCCAAAATTGAACGATGAAGTACGCTCACTCAGGAAAGAACTGGAAGAACTAAAGAAATTATTAAACAAAGACTGAACACAGGGACATCGAGCCCGACAACATAGAATGAGTTATGATCAAACAAAGGACTTTAAAAAATAGTTTTTCTCTTACCGGAAAAGGATTACACACCGGACTGGATATTACCGCAACCTTTCTTCCCGCCCCCGAAAACCACGGTTATAAAATACAACGCATCGATCTTGAAGACCAACCCATTATTGAAGCTCTCGCTGAAAATGTAGTAGAAACACAGCGAGGTACCGTACTGGGAAAAGGAGATGTCGTCGTAAGTACCGTAGAACATGCTTTAGCAGCCCTTTACGGTGCAGAAATAGATAACTGCCTGATACAGGTGAACGCACCGGAACTTCCCATACTGGACGGTAGTGCCCGCTATTATTCCGAAGCCATCGAAAAAAGCGGAATAGAAGAGCAGAACGCGCAAAGAGAATATTTTATTATCAAGTCCAAAATAGAAGTAAAGGACGAAGCTACCGGATCTTCCATTCTGGTACTGCCCGACAACGATTTCAGCATCAACACGCTTATCTCTTTCGACTCTCCCGTATTGAACAATCAGTTTGCCAGTCTGGACAGTCTGGCCAATTTTGAAGAAGAAATTGCAGCCAGCCGTACATTCGTTTTCGTAAGGGAAATAGAACCTTTGGTAAAACATAATCTTATCAAAGGAGGAGACCTCGACAACGCCATCGTTATTTATGATAAAAAAATCCCTCAAGAAGAACTGGACCGCCTGGCCGACCTGATGCATGTCCCGCACAAACATGTAGATGAACTGGGATATATCAACAATAAACCATTGGTTTTCGATAATGAGCCGGCACGTCATAAGTTATTGGATATACTGGGCGATATTGCCCTGGTAGGGAAACCTATTAAAGGACGTATCATCGCAACGCGTCCCGGACATAAAATCAACAATCAATTCGCCCGTATCATCCGTAAAGACATTAAAAGACAGGAAATACAATGTCCGATTTATAATCCCAATAAAGAACCTATCATGGATATAAACCGGGTAAGAGAGTTACTTCCACACCGCTTTCCGTTCCTGATGGTAGATAAAATCATCGAACTGGGAACTAAACATATCGTAGGCGTAAAAAACATTACCGTTAACGAACCGTTCTTCCAGGGACATTTTCCCGGAGAGCCCGTCACTCCGGGAGTATTGTTGGTAGAAGCAATGGCACAAACAGGAGGTTTACTGGTGCTAAATACGGTGGAAAATCCCGAAAAATATTCCACTTATTTCATGAAGATCGACAATGTAAAATTCCGCCAGAAAGTAGTACCGGGCGACACTGTAATTTTCCACTTGTCACTTCTCACCGAAATACGACGTGGCTGCGCCTATATGAAAGGATACGCATTTGTAGGAGAAAAGATCGTGACGGAAGCTGAGTTCATGGCTCAAATCGTAAAAAATAAATAACCGGAACTTTCCAGGATGACAGGGAAGTTTATTAACAAGTAAAAGGACAATATGAAACAACCGTTAGCATACGTACATCCCGATGCAAAGATTGCCAATAATGTTGTAATAGAACCATTTGTAACCATCGATAAGAATGTGGTTATAGAAGAAGGTACGCATATAGGTTCGAATGTAACGATACTGGAAGGAGCCCGGATAGGAAAAAACTGCAATATCTTTCCGGGGGCTGTTATTTCAGGTATACCTCAGGACCTGAAATTTCAGGGTGAAGAAACGACCGTTGAGATCGGAGATAATACGACCATACGTGAATGTGTCACGGTAAACCGAGGAACCTCAGCAAAAGGGAAAACCGTCATAGGAGACAATTGTCTCATCATGGCTTACTCTCATATCGCTCACGATTGTGTCATAGGAAACAATATTATTATTGCAAATGCAAGCCAGATAGCCGGAGAAGTTATCGTAGATGATTATGCGATTATCGGCGGAGGTTCTCTCATACACCAATTTACCCGTATAGGGGCTCATGTCATGATTCAAGGCGGATCTCTGGTAAATAAAGATATTCCTCCTTATGTTAAAGCGGCCCGATCTCCTATCGCTTATGCCGGGATCAATTCGATAGGATTACGCCGAAGGAATTTCTCTAACGAGACAATCCGGGACATACAGGAGATTTACCGGTATCTCTACTTATCGGGGCTGAATAATACCGATGCTGTTGAACGTATAGAGGCGGAACTGCCGGCTACAAAAGAACGCGACGAAATCATTCTATTCGTGCGCAACTCTAAGCGAGGTATCATAAAAGGATATATTTAGAAACAACATTAATCCCAATAATAAGAAACGTCATTCGGTACCGAATGACGTTTCTTATTTTATTCATTATTTTTCCACTTTATTTTTTCACTGCAGAAATCAGGAGCATCATAGGCCGTCTTAATTCATCTTTCATTCCGGGAACGGATGTAAGAAGTACATCATCCGGTTCCGGCTCTACAAGCCCGGTTACTTCAAATCCGGATTTTATCAGGTCATTCATATATGTGGTAAGCGTCTTATGATATTTCGTCACTTCTTCTCCCAGAAACACGGCTTTCCTATGCCCTTCAGTAAAATAATTATCTACAGGCCAGTGCAACGAATTTCCTTTTTCATCATAATACCAGTCTTGATTACCGTAGGCTGTAAAGACCGGATGTTCTACCGAGAACACGAATGCTCCTCCTTCGCTAAGACATGTATAAACTTTCTCGCAGATATTTTTAAAAGATTCGAGATAATGGAATACCAGCAAACTTATCACCACATCGTAGCATGAAGGTTTAAACTCGAAATCTTCTATAGCAACACATTTATACTGTATTAAAGGGGATGAATTCCTTTGTTTCGCACCTTTTATCATCTTCTCCGATATATCGATTCCCATGACTTCAACCGCCCCGTGTTCAACGGCATACAGGCAATGCCAACCGAAACCGCAACCTAAATCCAACACTCTTTTGCCTTTGAAAGCAGGAAACATGCTACGTAAAGCATGCCATTCTCCGGCTCCTTTCAGTCCATTTACAGAACGAGACATCTGACTGTAACGATCAAAAAAAATCTCGTCATCATACTTGTTTTCTTTCATATTTTTATTTACTATAAAATCATTTTCGGTTCCGCCGAACCGCCTAATTACTATGGAAAACGTCTCAACCGGTTAATAAGTCAATAAGCGGAAAATCTTTACATGAAACAAAAATTACCGCAGTCTCATAAACAATTACCGGATTTACAATATCACCGATTAAAGGATAAAATATTTCCGTAGAATTTGTAATACATCATATATAAATATATAATGACTTCTTACTGGTAATCGTTCGAGCAAAGGTATAGATTGTTCTTTCGATTAAATGTTTTCCCTAAAAAAATTTAACCGGAAAAAGAATAATCCTAATTATATTGTTTACCCCATTGAGAAAAGAAAAAATAAGGCTTTCTTTTCTCAATAGTGATATTTTTATTATTTTTACGCAACAAATATACAGGGAACAATCATATCAAAAAAGTAATATTATGATATATAAATTTTTGCTCGTATCGGACGAAGTTGATGACTTCAAAAGAGAAATCAGTATTGATTCGGACGCAACTTTTCTAGACCTGAACGACGCCATTCTGGAATCGGTTAATTTTACCAAAGACCAGATGACTTCTTTTTTCATCTGTGACGAAGACTGGGAAAAGAAAACGGAGATTACTCTCATGGAAATGGATACTTCATCGGAAGAGGATACCTGGACAATGGCCGAAACTACCTTAAGTGAACTAATAGAAGACGAAGGCCAGCGTTTAATATATATATTTGATTACATCACAGAACGTATGTTTTTCATGGAACTGAAAGAAGCTATCCCCGGAAAGAACCTTACGGCTCCTGTATGTACCAAGAAAGGGGGTAATCCTCCTAAACAAATAATGGATTTCGAAGAATTCGATAAAAAGGCTCAAACCTCTTCCGCAGATCTGGACGCAGATTTCTACGGTGACGAAACATTCGATCCGTCCGAACTGGATGGCGAAGGCTTCAATGATCTGGATATGAGTGAAGGAGGAGGCTACGACGACAGATACTGATCTTTTATATCGTATACTGAAAAGCTCCGGAAAATTCATCCGGAGCTTTTTTTATATTTGTCAACCAACAGAACTAAAACAAGCATTTAATTCTCCTCCCATTCTTTGCCCTTGATAACAAGTCCATCTATCTTTTCCAGCCTGCTGCGAAGTCTATCCATCTCACTCTGTCTGATACGCAATGTCATATTACAGTCCATATCGAAAGATTGCGATATTATCTGAGCGTGATCTTCTTTCACAATACGCATTACATCATTCATGAAAGGATATTCGAACCGAAAGCTCACTTCTGCTTCCACCAGACATTCGATAATCTCACCTGCTTTAATAGCTTCTGCCGCCGCTTCCCTGTATGCAACAATCAGCCCACTGGTACCTAACTTAATGCCCCCGAAATAACGAATAACGACAATAAGGACATTCGTGAGACCAAAAGAATTAATTTGTCCCAATATAGGCTTTCCTGCCGTACCGGAAGGTTCTCCGTTATCATTGGAACGGAAACAACTCCGGTCAGACCCTATCATATAAGCCCAACAAACATGACGGGCGTCATAATATTCTTTCTGGTATTTCTCAATATATTCCATAGCTTCTTTCACCGTCGAAACAGGTATCGCGAAAGAAAGAAATTTACTCATCTTCTCTTTATAAAGACCTTCGGATATATCGGATAGGGTAAGATATGCATCGTCCATAAAAAAGGCTTACTCTTGTATTATTTACAAAAATAAGCCCTTTTTTTTAAAGAAGCAACTATATGTTTTTCATATCAATACTTATGGTCGGAACCTTCCATTTCCGCCGGAGTTATGGACTTTGCATCCATTGCCCTCCACACATAGAATATATAAGCTAAAACAAAAGGAACCAAAAGCGATACGACGCTCATCGTCTGTAAAGTAAAGAAAGTGGAAGAGCTGTTATAAATAGTCAGGGAGCTTTGTATATCGGATGCAGACGGATAATATGGTGTATTATTATATCCGGCCAGAAAAAACACGCTTAATACCACCAAAACCGTACCTGTTCCCGAAAACCATATCCCTTTGGTAAATTTATGGGCCAGTACCGAACGTATGAGCGCATACAATACAAGTACAACGCCTGTTACAAAAAGGACCGCTACCCAAGGCATCTCTATAAGATTGAAAAAATACTTGTACTTCCTCAGAAATATTTCTCCGTTAGCAGGATTCAGTTCATAACCTGTCGCTGTAAGCGTAACGCCGACAAAAGCAAGGAAGCAAACTACAAATATAATTCCGTTATACAAGACCTCTTTCCGGGCTTTGGCATATATACTCTCATCATCTATATTATTCATAAAATACAAGGCTCCTTGTACGCGCGCGAGAAACAATATAGTAACTCCCAGTAAGATATTACGCCAGTTAGCAATAGCTTCGAGACCGTGCCAGGGATTTTCCCAAGTAGAAATAACGGGCATTGCCGGATCCAATATGTTTGTCTTATTCACATTAAAATCGGACCCGGTAAAAAAAGTCCCTACTGCCACGCCCAATAAAAAAGAACCAACCAGCCCATTAATAAACAGAAATGTATCGTAGGTTTTAGTTCCTAAAAAATTCCCTTTTTTCGACCGGTATTCATAAGACACGGCCTGGATAATAAAGCTAAAAAGAATTGCCATCCATAACCAATATGCACCGCCGAAACTGGTAGAATAGAATAACGGGAACGAAGCGAAAAACGCACCGCCGAAAACCACAAGGGTAGTAAATGTAAATTCCCATTTGCGTCCCAACGAATTGACAAGCATCGTCTTTTCCAGCGGAGTCTTTGCCATTCCGGCCAACATAGTCTGTCCTCCCTGAACAAAAAGCAGGAATACCAATAAAGCGCCCAAAAGGGAAATCAGAAACCACCAGTAATTCTGGTAAAATAATTCATTCAGTTCCATAATCATTTATTTTTGTTCAGTTCCTTTTTTTATTTGTTTCAACATAATACCCACTTCGGCAATCAAAAGTATGGTAAAAAGCGCGGCGAACATCCAGAAAGTAGTCTGTACCGAACTTACCTCCAGTTTGGAAATAGCCGCATAGGTAGGCATAATATCCTGTATCACCCACGGCTGGCGTCCCATCTCGGCCACGATCCAACCCGATTCGAGACAGATATATCCCAACGGGATCGTGAGAACGCATATCCACAGGAACCACGGCATTTGTGATATTTTTTTCTTATGTTCGAGTACTAATACCAATATGAAGAACAAGATAAAATATACACCGAGAATAATCATGATATGGAAGGAGTAAAATACGAACGGTACGGAAGGAATAAACTGCTCTACCGAGTCGAGATATCCATACCCGAAATTCTCATAATTGGCATTAATCACCTGATGAGCAGAATCCATGGCAGCTTTATCATTCTTCTGCTGTGCTTTTTTATAGGCATCCAAGGCTTTAATAGCCTCTTTTCCACTGGCCTGTCTTTCGGCAAAAGAAAGCGCTGTAATTTCTTCACCAGCCAGATTCTTGTCCTTGAATCCTCCCTCAATAATATTATTGATACCGGGAACAAAACCATTCAACTCACGTGTAGCCAGAAAAGACAACAGCTTCGGGATAGGAATAGCGAAAAGGAATTCTTTCTCATCATTATCATATTTCTTATCCGGGTTAAGAATACCGAACGCAATAAGCTCCTGCCCGTCTTTGCCATGATATACCCCTTCCATCGCCGCCAGTTTCATAGGTTGTTTTTCTGCGACCTGATAAGCCGAACCGTCACCAGTATAAGCTGTAATAAGAATTCCGGCAAGACCCACCCAGGCACCTACCTTTATACTTTGTAAAGCCAGCCAGTTCTCCCGTTTTTTTATCAGGTACCAGGCACTGATACCTACTACAAAAACACCGCCTAACACCCATCCGGCAGATACGGCATGAAAAAACTTATTCAGAGCGACAGGCGAAGCAACGAGCGCCCAGAAATTATCCATCACGTTACTTACCCTGCCAGGATCGAATTTCATCCCTACCGGATATTGCATCCAGGCATTAGCCACCAATATCCACAAAGCAGAAATAGAAGCGCCTGCTGCTGTAAGCCACGTAGCTGCCAGATGAAAACCCTTACTCACTTTATTCCATCCGAAAAACATGACAGCAATAAAAGTGGACTCCATAAAAAAAGCCATAATACCTTCGATAGCCAACGGTGCTCCGAATATGTCCCCGACAAACCAACTGTAATTGGACCAGTTGGTTCCAAACTGGAATTCCAGAATAATACCGGTAGCAATACCTATAGCAAAATTTACACCGAAAAGTGTCATCCAGAATTTGGTAATCGTTTTCCACCGTTCGTCACCTGTCCGGTAATAAATAGTCTCCATTACTCCTACAATTACTGCCAGCCCTAAAGTCAGAGGCACAAACAGCCAGTGATAAATAGCGGTTAACGCAAATTGCGCACGCGACCAATCCACAAGAGAAACTAAGTCATTCATAATTTTAGTTTTATTTTAAGATTTTATTCGTTCTGTGTTTCCGAAACAGGCGCTGTTAATTGTTCCATCACATAAGATGCCTTAGCCTCATCCGAATCATATCGGGAATTCAGAAAATTCGGGAAAAAAAACAACCTGAGGATAAAAAACATAATAAACAATTTAATGAATATAATCGCCCACAATGTCTTTCCTAACGTCATATTCCTGAAGCCTTCGGCATAAAAACGGTATATACGTACAAATATATTTTCAGAAGGAACAGTCATCATTTTAACTTCTTTATTCATGGTTTTTACAAATGTATCTTTTTTTTTAATATCCGGTGCATTTTTATTTCATTTTTTGTAAAGATTTCAGAACCGGAATAAAATCACATATAAAGCCGATACAATTAACAGGCCCAACAATATTTTCCTAATCAAAGCAGGAGACCAGGAAGATACGAACCTGACTCCCAGCCATCCTCCCAGAATACCTCCTAATCCCATTACACCACCGTACAGCCAGTCTATCTGATGATAATACCAAAAGATGACCATCGTAAAAGGTGTAATAATCATATTTAAAAACATTTTCACAGCATCGCTCGAAATCATATCATTACCTGCTCTCAACACGAGCAAAGCCATCACAAGCCATGTAAAGCCCGCCTGAATGAATCCTCCGTAAAAACCGGCCAGTAAAAAAAGGATCCAGTTCACCGTACCTAACCTCATATCGTTTTTCAACTTTTTCGTACGTAACCATGCATCAGGTTTCCACCACATCACTCCTATCATAAACAGTATAATGATAAGCAGTACAATGTTCATCAAAAGTTCGGTAAGGCATACCGCCGCAACCAGTGAACCTACTATCGCCCCCAGAACCACCGGAGCAATAAGTTTGCTGCCCTCTCTTACAGGCATTTCTTTCCTTTTCCTGAAAGATACCATAGCCGTCACATCCTGCAAAAATATAGAAAGACGGTTCGTACCGTTAGCCGTACCTGCCGGCAAGCCCATCGCCAGCAATACAGGAAGAGCGAACAGAGAACCGCCCCCTCCTACCACATTCACGATACCGCATATAGCGCCTCCGGCAACCAGTAATATAAGAGAGAATATATCCATATTTCTTTAAATTTATTAGGAATAAAACGTCTACTGTAAAAAGAATGTTCGTATAACATCGGATAAAAGAACATCAAAACAAGGTTATTTAAAAAATATTTTTTAAATATTTTGTATATACATATTATTTAGTATATTTGCATCTATATATGCTGTTATTATTTAAATAGTGCTGATATAAAAACAAATTCATCCTTATTTCTTATTTTATTTTTTATTAAAAAGTATCCACCAAAATAAAAACAAACAATCGACACTAATTAAGAATTCAGGTGATATTAGCAGATTGAAATACATCAACCGATACGATACTTATTTTATACAAAAGGTAGCCGGATAAACAAAAGCTAACCTTTTACTTTACTACTTTAAACATGTAGAAACTAAACAAAAATCAAGAAACACTCAAGCATACCCCCCAAAAAGTACAAGCTTAATATTTATATTAAGCAAAAACAGACTTTATCAAATTACAAGCAGCAGACACAATTCCAAATATAACCTTATTCTATTATTACAAATGCCTTTTCAATATACCAGAAATAAAACAAACAACTGATAAATAACCAATTAACTAACATTATAAACCTTTAAATGCTATCATTATGAAACGTAAATCCTTATTTTTCGCCTTATTACTTTGCAGCAGTCTTTCTTATGGGCAATCCGGTGCCTCTTATGTCAATATATATGACACACGTGATGAGATAAATACACCTGCTACCTTCTCCCAACAGCTTCACCTCGATTTTAAATCTCCTTTTAAAGATACTCCGGTAAATATATTCTCAACAACTATCACAATAGCACCCTGGCATGATGGTAGTGCCGAAGTCAACCAACTTAATGTTAGTAAAAAAGGAATATTTTATAGAGAAAGTAATCCCGGTTATACGGGCTGGGAAGCCTGGAAAAAAATTGCCATGTTCGATGCAAGCGGAAATCTGCATATTGGAGATGAGAGCGGAATAGGAGAATACGGAAAAAAATTATACTTCGGAAGCAACACTTGTAATCTTGATGACGTATATATGGCACGATATAATGTAGCCAAAGATGTTACGGAACTAAGAATCTCCATTGGGGATGACGAGGTGGATAAATTTGTAGTAGGGAATAAACACTGGAATAAACCGGCAGAGTTCAATCCTTACTTCGTAGTAACGATGGACGGAAAAGTAGGTATCAACAGTCCTAACCCCACTTACGAACTGGAAGTTAACGGCAAAATCAAAACCCGGGAAATTCTGGTTACCGATACTGAATGGGCGGACTTCGTGTTCAAAAAAGACTATAAGTTGCGTTCATTGGACGAGGTAAAATCCCATATTGAAAAACATGCCTGCCTGCCCGAAATACCGACGGAAAGCGAAGTGAATGCCAACGGAGTGGATCTGGCTAAAATGAACGTGAAACTGTTACAAAAAGTAGAAGAGCTTACCCTATATATTATTCAGCAAGAGGAAAAAATGCGGGAACAGGAACAAAGGATTACGAAACTCGAAAATCAGAAATAGCATGAAAAAATATATAATATTTTTGATTTTACAATCATTTTTTTTCATTGGATATTCCTGGAACGCAATAAGTATGACAGGAGAGTATCAAATTTGCCCTGACCAAAACCATCAGATGATTAATCCATATACCGGGATCCTAGGAGCAGTAAACAGTTATGACCGAATAGAATGGGAAATTACAAACGGTTATTTTGATTATTATTTAGGACCAACAAAACGAACTGTATATGTAAAAGATGGAGCGATTGCTCTACATGCAGATATTGTTTGGGAAGATATTGCTAAAATGGGAAAAGTATCTTTTAAGAATCTAAGCAATCCCTATGTCTGTTATGGTTTTGCTGATGTTGAAATATTAAGTGTAAAAAATACAGCTGTCGATGAAATTAAGATAGATGGAACTGTAATAAAATCCGGAACGATAACTATTCCCAAAGGGGAAAAAGGGACGCTACAAGTAGCTACCTATTTAATATATCCGGCATGTAAAGGAAATAGTGGCAAACGTGTTGAAGAATTCCGCTGGAGTACTCCGGCTTCCTGGGGAGGTAAAACATTTGAAACATATGGTGGTCAAATATCTATAAACTATAACGAAACTTCGGGGGATGGAGAAAAAATCACAGTTACCCCTAAAGGATGTAACGGAACATACGGAAAAGCTACCAGTATTACCATAAAACGCACGGGAGAATATCCAAAACCGGAGCCAGAGCCTGAACCGGAACCTGATCCGGAACCCTCAGGGCCTAGAGTCATACAAAATGTAGAAATTCCGGATAAAAAAGGTGGGAAATTTAGCGGAGACAGCCTTATTTTAAAAGAAGTATATGCATACCCTGGAGGTGGCACTACTTTTCACGGGAATTATTGGATACGAATATTACCAACTCTCTATGCGTTCAAAGGAAGTGAACTGCACTTTACAACAGGTAATAAGACAAAAAACCTGATAAAAGCCAACACTAAAGAAATTTTCACAGAAGCAGCACAAGAGCATATTTCAGGATTTTCACAGAATTACCCGAATCCCTGCTGGGGAAGTACAAAAATCGATTATTATCTGCCCGAAAATATCCGCAATGCGGTTCTTTATGTCGTATCTTCTACGGGGGAAACTGTCAGGAACTTATCTCTATATGAACGGGATAGCGGAACGCTGAACCTTGACATTTCCGGCCTGTCACCAGGTTTTTATCTGTATTATATCGTGGCGGACGGACAGATGATAGGAAGTAAACGCATGATCGTAACAAACCGATAAATGGATTTTCATTTCTTATAATATAAAGAAGAAGCCGTACTTTTATACGGCTTCTTCTTTTAAAACTAATACGAACTAAATCTCAGGCGAACTTCATTTTTTTCCACAAACGCTCGCACTGCATCTCAATATTATACCCCACCATAGCTCCTAAAATAAAATCTTCCTCAAGGGTAAATTTATGCATAAGCCTGTCAATTAATCATACCAATCATCCTGTAATTCCCCGCTTCACCAAGTAGAGGAACCCAAAATAGAACATCAAATCCGCCAACCTGCAACGCGTTTATTCCGGCGGCATCATCTAATCGGCTGCAAGAACGTCCGTTTCTTTTGCAATCAATCTTGGCAACGCATCTGTAGTTCCCATAGAACACCTGTAAAACACACCTTTTTTCTTTTCCACAACATTCGATCTTTTTTAGAGTAAAAATAAAAAAAGGAACCTTGCTCCGAAATGCCTGAAATTAGGGAATTATACACCGCCCTCTCATTAAAATAAAGTATAAATAAGCTTGTATGAATCGATTAACGAAATATTTCTGTATTTAATTTGTTTACTTTAAGAGAAATAAATATCTTTGCAGCGCATTGGTTTCAGATACCTGTACAGGTATGGAATTAAAAGGGAATCCCGTGAAAATCGGGAACAGTCCCGCTGCTGTAAGCTCTGCAAATGAAAACGGCAATCACTCTTATGCCACTGATATGACAATCGGGAAGGCGCCGTTGACAGGAGTAAGTCAGAAGACCTGCCATGCGAATTATAAAAACATCGGCTTTCGGGGGTTAAAGCTTGAAGATAGATACTTGCCACGCAATGCGTCTGTTCCATAAAGCCTTTTTTATGTATTGCTGCCGGATGCTGAAAGTAAAAAGGTTTTCATGCGACGAACAAGATCACATATCCTATTGCTACTGACAGGAATCTTTTCGGGTTCCGGACTATTTTCGTTATATGCTGCCCGTCCCGCCTCCCGGCTCGACTCTATACAACACATCAAAGAAGTTGTCGTAACCGGAAAACCGACCGTAAACGAGATCATACCCTCTCAAAAACTCGAAGGGAAAGCACTGGAAAAGCTGAACAGTTTTTCCGTTGCAGATGCCCTCCGTTATTTTTCAGGGATACAGATCAAAGATTACGGTGGAATAGGCGGACTGAAAACAGTCAATATCCGTAGCATGGGAACCAACCATATGGGGGTGTTTTATGACGGCATACAGTTGGGAAATGCACAGAACGGACAAATAGACCTGGGAAAATTCTCATTGGATAATATGGAAGAAATTTCCCTTTATAACGGACAGAAAAGTGAAATTTTCCAGCCGGCCAAGGACTATGGCTCCTCCGGTTCCATTTATCTGAAAACCCGAAAACCCCGCTTTAATAAAGATGAAAAATATCACATCAGGGCGGCATTCAAAACCGGTTCGTTCGGTTTGGTCAATCCGTCCGTATTGTGGGAACAAAAAATATCCCGGAATGTAAGTTCGTCCCTGAATGCAGAGTTCATTAATGCGAACGGACGGTATAAATTCCGTTATAAACGAAAACAACTGAACGGAGACATCGCTTACGATACGACTGCTATCCGGCATAACGGCGATGTATGCGCATTCAGGGCCGAGGGAGGATTCAACGGAATAATGAACCGGGGGAACTGGAACGTCAAAGCTTATTTCTATGACTCCGAACGAGGTATTCCGGGGGCTATAGTCAACAATGTATTCAGGCATGGCGAGCGTCAATGGGACCGGAATTTCTTTGCTCAGGGATCCTTCCAATACGACATTTGTTCTTTTTACAAATTGCAGATAAACACCAAATTTGCCGATGACTTTACTCATTACCTCAGAGATGACGAGAAAGAGCTTTATGTCAACAACAAATACTGGCAACAAGAATACTATCTGTCCGTTGCGAATCTGTTCAACCTGTTTTCCTGGTGGGATGTTTCCGTTTCGGCCGATTATCAGTGGAATAAACTGGATGCCAATCTGAAAGATTTTGCTTATCCCAAAAGACATACCGGGCTTGTCGCTGTCGCCACTGCCTTCCAGTGGGAACATTTCAAGACGCAGGCAAGCGTTCTGGGAACTTTCATTCACGAGAATGTCATAAAGAAAAAAGAATCTGCCGCCTCACCCGACAAGCAAGAATTCACTCCCGCCGTTTTTGCCTCTTATAAACCTTTTAAATCGAAAAACCTCTATTTAAGAGCCTTTTACAAAAGGATATTCAGAATGCCGACTTTCAATGACTTGTATTATACCGACATCGGAAATAAATACCTGAAACCCGAATTTACTGAACAATACAACGTGGGGGCCGTATATAATAAAATGTTCAACCATAACTTCTTTAAATATTTCAACATACAAGCCGACGGTTACTATAACAAAGTTACCAACAAGATCATCGCCTATCCTACGGGACAACAATTCCGCTGGACCATGTTGAACCTCGGCGAAGTAAGGATTATAGGCGTAGATGTCGCCGCCCAGTTGTCGTGCCAATTAAATAACGTGGGTATCCATGCCAGACTGAATTATACCTGGCAAAAGGCTCAGGATTATACCGACCCGACAGACTACTATTACAAACATCAGATTCCTTATATACCCTGGCACAGCGGTTCTGCCATCGTATCGCTCGAATATGGAAAATGGAATCTGAACTATAGCTTTATCTATACCGGAGAACGTTACCGTCAACAGATGAACAGTGTAGATAATTACGAACAGCCCTGGTACACAAGCGACCTCGCATTATCCCGGGATATTCCCGTATACAAGGTAAATATGAATGTAACGGCGGAAGTAAACAATATCTTTAACCAGTATTATGACGTAGTCGCCAACTTTCCCATGCCGGGTATTAATTATAAATTAATCTTGCGTATAACGATATGAGCAAAAACTATTACATATTATATTTCGTAGGAATATTAAGTGTCCTCTTTACATCGTGCCGGGAGGACGACGTACTGGTATATTCGGAATCACACAAAATAAGCATTCCGCAATTTACAGACATAGACGGTTTTTATTTATTGAATGAAGGCAATATGGGATCGAACAAATCCACACTGGATTATTTCGATGAAAAGACTGGAATCTACCACAAAAATATATATGCAGAAACAAATCCTACTGTGGTAAAAGAACTGGGAGATGTAGGTAACGACCTGAAAATTTACGGAAGCAAACTCTATGCGGTCATTAACTGTTCCCACAAAGTGGAAGTAATGGAAGCCGCAACGGCCAAAAGAATAAAACAGATAGAAATACCGAACTGCCGTTATATCGTTTTCGACAAGGAATACGCCTATGTCAGTTCCTATGTAAGTCCCGTACAAATAGATCCGAACGCACCGTTAGGCGCCGTTTTTAAAGTAGATACGACTACACTGGAAGTTGTGGACGAGGTCACGGTAGGTTACCAGCCGGAAGAAATGGAAATCAGATTCGGAAAATTATATGTGGCAAATTCCGGAGGATACAGGGTTCCCAATTATGATAACACGATATCTGTCATCGACCTGGAAACTTTCACGGAGATCAAAAAAATAGAAGTGGCCATTAATCTGCACCGGATAAAAGGAGATAAATACGGTATGCTATACACCAGTTCCAGAGGCGACTACTATCATAAATCATCCAAACTCTACATCATAGATTGTTATAAAGACCAACTGGTCGATTCGCTGGATATAGCGGTAAGCAACATGTGCATAGACGGCGATTCCGCCTATGTGTACAGTACCGAATGGAATTACACGGCAGGAGATAATACCGTTACTTACGGTATCATAGACCTGAAAAAAAGAGAGGTCGTCAGCCGTAATTTCATAAAGGACGGTACTGATAAAAAAATCAAGATACCTTACGGAATCGCTATCCACCCTATTACAAAGGATATTTATGTAACGGATGCAAAAAACTATGTCTCTCCGGGAACATTATATTGTTTCAGTAAAGAAGGTATATTGAAATGGAAAACAATGACCGGTGACATACCGGCCCACTTCGCATTCAAAGGAAAATTAAAAAATGAAAATTAGATATATAATGAAAAAAATTTTACCCCTATTCATCGTATTAGCTGGTATATCCGCCTATACATGCGAAACAAGAGCGGAAATACGCTCTCCTTATATGACCAAGGTTCTTGAATTCCGGCCCGCTCCCGGACAGTTTATCAACGAGCTTCCGGAATATGAAGAAGGAGATACGGAAGAAACCATGCGCCAAAAAGCAGAAGATTATCTGGCTTATGATGCACGTGGAATGGTTTCCCTGGGAGGCTTCGGAGGATATATCGTAGTGGGATTCGATCATACCATCGTAAACGTAGCCGGACAAACGGATTTCAAAATATTGGGTAATGCTTTTTATGCCGATGCAAACCCTAATCCAGGTTTCTCATCCGGAGGTAGCAGCGAACCGGGTATCGTAATGGTCGCTTACGATGCCAATAAAAATGGAAAGCCGGACAATGACGAGTGGTACGAACTGGCAGGCAGCGAATATTACAAGCCGGAGACAACTAAAAACTACGAAATCACATATTACCGCCCCGATGAAAACAAGATACCGACTCCAAGCCAGACAAACCCTAATTTAACCGATACGACTTATCTTTACTGGAAAGATAATCAGGGTAAAGACGGTTATCTGTCCAAACTGGCATTTCACAGGCAAAGCTATTATCCGCAATGGATAGAGGAGCCTACTTTAACTTTTAAAGGAACCAGACTGGCCGATAACGGAGTCGATGAAAGCGGAAACGATTCTTATTACGTATTATACGCTTACGACTGGGGATATGCCGACAATCATCCCAACAGCAGCGATAAATCGAATTTCGATATAGACTGGGCGGTGGATAAAAACGGGAATAAAGTCTCCCTCCCGGGTATAGATTTCGTTAAGATCTACACCGGAGTCAACCAGTTTAACGGATGGATAGGAGAATGTTCTACCGAAGTAATGGGAGTAGAGGACTTACATGTGGATGCCGAAATGGGCAGTATGGAAGAAAATATTGCCATGCAAATCAAATCATATCCTAATCCGTGTACCGACTATCTGTATCTGTCCGTGTCTAAAACATGCCTGATAGAACTCACAGATATCACCGGACATCGCCTGATAGGAAAAGAATACGAAAGTGGCAACTATTCTATCGATATGCAAACTTATCCGGCAGGAATATATATCCTGAAAGCAGGAAATACTATCCAAAAGATAATAAAAAATTAATTTGTCCCGAATATAATAACACATAACTATAGCGTACAGGTTCGGCCGTAACAAAGCCGATTAAAAGGGAACCGGGTGAAAATCCCGGACAGTCCCGCTGCTGTAAGTTCCTTACATAAAATTATGACATCATGTCACTGGTCATCCCGGGAAGGCGTCATAATCCGGAACAAGTCAGAAGACCTGCCGTACGTTCGCCATAAAAGCTTACGAGGTATGAGCTTAGGCCCCGTTACTAATCCTTCCGATTATAACCGGACTCCTTTTCAAAGCGGTGATAAAAAAGCGCCGTTACCCTCCGTAAGTTTTAAATGGTATACATAATTTTTTTGTAAACTATATATGTTACACATTTAAAACCCAGAAAATGAAAAAAATTTATTCATTGTTTTTATTGCTGTTCATTGCATTGTCCTCAGTCGCACAAATAACCGTGCAAGGGCGTCCGCATAAAGCGGCAAAAGTATTGAACACCGCCGGGATAGCGATTCCCATGGACGAATTCACCATGGACATGATCGAGAATTGGAGCGGTGAAGGAGAGAACCGGGCGGCACTTGTCGTACAATGGAATGCCGACAACGAAACTTATGCCATGGTATGGGGTTACCGCTGGCCGGCAAGCGAGAAAGCGACGGGAGAATCCATGATACGCGCTATCGCCGCATCGGACAGATATTTCTTCGCCATGGCCGAAGGCGGAACCAGTTACGGAAGTACTATAGCCGGTATGGGATACGACACCAACAGGAACGGGTATTTTGCAATACAAAAGGACGGAACAATCGTAACTCCTAATGAAGAAGGTATGATGATAGCCGGCAGTTATAGTTACGATGGCTGGACTTGCGTAGACCCGGAAGATTACTGGCAATCGGGATGGTATGCCGGTTATTGGTCTTACTGGGTGAAAGAAGAGGGAGGAAGTTTCGGATACAGCGGGCTGGGAGCAACCAACCGTGTCTTAAAGAACAATAGCTGGGACGGATGGAACTTTGCCATAAACATGTTGTCACAGCCCTGGAAACCCTTCGTTCCCGCTCCCAAAAACGGACTGACGAAACCGGCGATCAAAGAGCAGCCTGAAAATCTGGTCGTTTCAGCAGGCGAGACTGCCGAATTTTCATTCACGGCAAAAGGAGACAGCCTTACCTACCAATGGTATAAAGATTATACTCCTATACAAGATGCCGATACATCGATATATGTCATTTCTTCTGCCACCGCCGGAGATGCCGGAGAATATTACTGTGTTTTCGGGAACAGGCTCGGAAATATGTCGACAGATACCGTTACCTTAACCGTAGGAGATAAAGAACTCTATTATAACAAAACTTCTTCATCTGCTCCTTATGAGGCGGAAGTCATTTATAATACAAAGTATCTTACCTATTCAGGTAAATTGAATATACCTTCGACAGTAACTATCGATGGTCAGACATATAATGTAACGGCGATTGCAGCAAACGCCTTCGAAAATTGCCCAAAAATATTATCCGTTACGATTCCCGAAAGCGTGACTTCTATCGGGAAACAATCCTTTAACGGATGTACCGGATTGACCGAAATAATTATACCCGGCCAGGTATCCAGTATAGGAAGCGGTGCGTTCCTGAATTGTACGAATTTAAGTTCCGTAACGATGGGACAGAGTGTTTCTTCCATCGGAGAATCTGCATTTCAGGCGACAGGCCTGGTTAACGTCAGCATGCCGGCCCATGTATCAGTTATCGGTAAAAAAGCATTTATGAATTGTTCCTTACTGGAAAATATATCTTTAAACGAACAACTTGCTATTATCGAGGATTCCGCCTTTTTCAGTTGCGTAAAACTCAATGCTATCGAAATTCCCAACCAAGTAACTAAATTAGGGAAATACGCATTATACGGATGTTCTGAACTGAAAACCATTGCTTTAGGCACTCAACTGGCGGCCATAGAAGAATACACTTTTAAAGATTGCGGGGAATTAACGGCGGTGACTATTCCCGATAATATTCTTAGCATCGGGAATTATGCGTTTGACAACTGTACCGGATTGAAAACAACTGCTATAGGCAACGGCGTTACGCATATAGGAAATTACGCATTCAGCGAATGTGATAAACTCGCATCTGTTACCTTGGGAAATAAAGTATCTTCTATAGGTTCTTATGCGTTCAACCGTTGCAGCCTGGTGACCGGAATCAACTTTCCCAACAGCCTCAGAAGTATAGGCGAACGCGCGTTCTTTTACTGCTCCAGCCTGGCAGATGCTCCGCTTAACGAAGGTCTTGCAACCATAGAACCGTATGCTTTTTATAATTGCGCATTTACCGCAATATCCATACCGAATAGCGTAACCGCACTGGGAAGTTATACGTTCTCCAATTGCACCAAGCTATTAACAGTAAAAATTGGCACCGGAATAACCGAACTGGCAGATTATCTGTTCAACTCCTGTACTACTTTAAAAGAGATCATTATTCCTCAGAATATTGTATCTTTGGGATCAAGCGCCCTGGGATACTGTAAAGGGCTAAAATCCGTCAACATCCCCAACAGTGTGATCTCTATCGGTGACCGCATATTCCAGAGATGCGATTCTTTGGAATCCATCATTTTATCCGGCAATGTCTCTAAATTGGGAACCTATGCTTTCGATAATTGCAAAAATCTGGTCTCGGCAACCATCAACGCCGAAATATCTGCACTGCCCAACTACACATTCAATAATTGCGCGAAACTGACGGAAGTAAAACTGTCCCCGACTATAACGGCGTTAGGAACTTACGTATTCCAAAACTGTACATCATTAGCCAGGTTGCCTCTAACGGATAACATTGTTTCTATCGGTAATTATGCATTTGCCGGCTGTAACGCCCTTACTTCGGTAATAATTCCCGATCATATACAAACCGCAGGAACTTACCTGTTCAATAGTTGTAAAGGTCTTACATCGGTAAGCATAGGAAAAGGCATGACAAAACTGTCCGACTATATGTTCCAGAACTGCAGTGCACTGGACGATGTTACCATTCCCGAGAATATAACCACGATGGGAAGCAACGTATTCAAATATTGTACATCTTTAGAAAAGATATCATTACCGGAGAAGATAGAAACACTGGGAACCTATACTTTCTACGGCTGTACGAAACTCAAATCTGTAGTATTACCGGATAGCCTTACCTCTATCGGGAATTACTCTTTTCAGGATTGTAAAGCCCTTGCCCAAATAAATATCCCTGAAAACGTATCTTCACTGGGAACCTATACATTCCGCAATTGTACCGCCTTAACGTCACTGGTTATCGGCGATAAAGTTACATCCGTCGGGACCTATATGTTATATGGCTGTACCGGATTGAAATCGGTAAAAATAGGAAAATCGGTAACTTCTATAGGAACTTACGTTTTTAACGGATGTACCGGACTTGAAAAGATATACAGTTATAATGTTACGCCGCCAACTTGTCAAAGCTCGACTTTCACAAAAGTCCCTACTACCTGTAAAATATATGTACCCGAAGAAGCGATAGAAAATTATAAAGCCCTAATTTACTGGAAAGATTTCAGTATTTCCGCCATTCTGCCCGATCTCGCAATCATATCTACGACTCCGGTTATGGACTTCGGAAGCGGTGTAACCAGCTACGTAAATGCCGATAATAAAGTATTTACCGTTACTTTCAACCGCAACATCGTTTCCGAAGATGCCGTTTCCGTTATATTGAAAGCCCATGGTGTCATAGCCGAAGGACAAACGCTTTCTACTTCTGTAGAAAATAATGTACTGACCGTGAACCGTGAAGGGGAAAATCTTGCAGCAGGTAAGTACTCAATCATTATATCTACGGATAAAGGCGACATGAATATTCTTTTCACTGTTTTGGAAGAGCTCAAGATCACAGCGACAACACCGGATATGGATTTCGGAAGCGGGGTAACCTCCTATGTAAATGCCGATAATAAAGTATTTACCGTTACTTTCAACCGGAACATCGTTTCCGAAGATGCTGTTATTGTTGCTTTGAAAGTTAACGGTGCCGTAGCCGAAGGACAAACGCTTTCTACTTCTGTAGAAAATAATGTACTGACTGTGAACAGAGAGGGTGAGAATCTTGCAGCAGGTGAGTACTCGCTCATTATATCTACGGATAAAGGCAATATGAATATTCTTTTCACCGTTCTGGAAGACCTTAAAATCACGGCAACTATGCCGGATATGGATTTCGGAAGCGGAGATATTCCTGAAATTAAATCAGAAACAGCAACTTTCACTGTGACTTTCAATCGCAATATCAGAGAAGAAGATGCAATCTCCGTATCGCTGATATCCGGAGAAACAGCAGTAGAAGGTCAGACTATCGAAACATCTTATGATAATAACGTATTGACTATTCACAGGAAAGGAGATCATCTTTCAAAAGGAATTTATGCATTTGTCATAACCGCTAACAAGAAGATATTTAACGTCAATTTCAAAGTATCCGATACAATGGGTACAGAAAAAAACGACGGAGAAAAAACAATACTTTTCCAATCTTACTTTACAACCGGCGGGGTACGCTTAGTGAAACCTATACAAGGTATCAATATCGTAAAAACTCTCTATGAAGACGGTTCGGTGGAAATTGAAAAAATTTACATAAAATAATATGCCAATATGACTCTCTAATAATAATTAAGGAGAAATTCCAAAAGGGGGAATACCCTTTTGGAATAATTCTCCTTTAATAAATTACTATTCACATGAAAAGACATATATTCTTTTTATTTACTATTATTACCGGCAGTTTATACAATTATTTGCCGGCAATCTCTCCCTCCGATATAGGCTACTGGATAGGCGAAGGAGGAAACGAGTCGATAGTCTCGATCAGTTGGAATGACGGGAAAAAGCCTGAAACTCTGGCATGGGGATATCGCACTGGCCGGGAAACTACCATTATCGACATGCTGAACGATTTAGTAAAAAATGATCCCCGGCTCTTTTCCCTGATGCGCCAACAAGGTATTTACAAAGTAGATGGCCTGGGATTTGACCTGAACGGAGAGCATACGATCTCTATGACCGTAGGAGGAAATACGGCTTATCCCAAATACAGCAAAACAGGACAATTTACTGCGACTCCGGGGAACTATAACACATGGAGATGCAGTGATGATGAAGACCATTGGAACTCCCCTTCAAAAACAGAAGCGGGAGAATGGCACTGTTGTGTTATAACAGACGATGGAACTAAAACGATTTTAGACGCAGAAAGTGTAAACTCCCAAACCGTACATAACGGTTACAATTACATCTGGTATTACGAAATACCCGGAAAAGATCTTCCTCCATATGAACAAGCTATTGCAGTAGATCCTTACATAACCGAGGATGTGGATTATACTCACGGTATATTTTTCATAAATGAAGATTGGTTCGGCTGGGACAACGGCAGTTTAAATTTCCTGGATAAAAACGGCAAAATGATTTACCGGGCATTTCGGCGTGAAAACGATAATACCGAAACCCTGGGGGTAACCACCCAGTTCGGATGTATTTACGGAGATAACTTCTATTTTATATCCAAGCAAGCAAAAACATCTCCGGAAGCTAAATCCGGAGGAAAATTAGTCATTGCCGATGCCAGGACATTAAAAAAGAAAATTGCTTTTGATGAAATAGGCGGAGGAGACGGACGTTCATTTCTCGGAGTAAATGAAAAGACCGGATACATAGGGACTACCAACGGGATTTTCGTTTTCGATATGGAAAATTTCAAGTTGGGCGATATCATTGAAGGTACTGGCAAAGGTAGTACATATGAAGGACAAATAGGAATAATGATTCGTACAGGAGAATACGTATTCGCAGCAAAACAGAATACAGGAGTATTAGTCATCGATCCGGATAAAAATGAAATCAAAACAACGATAAATTTGCCTCAGATATCTACTATTACAATGAGTAAAGACGGATATATCTGGGCGGGAGCCGAAACAAATTATTTATTGAAAATAAATCCTTATACCCTGGAAACCTCCAGAACCGGACTTCCGGACGTCATGCAAATAAATTCATCATGGGGCGCCTGGAATGCCGGAAGTTTATGTGCCAGTACCCAACATAACATTCTATATTTTACTCATTCGTCACATATAATCCGTTATGATATAGATAATGACACATTCGATACCGAATTCTTTGAGCTTCCCGGCCAAGAAAGCGAATATAAACAAATATTCTACGGTTCGTGCCTGCGGGTAGACCCGGTTACCGACAACCTGATAATTACAGCTACCGAATCGGGATACCTGACCCATTTCATGCAAAACTGGATTCATGTAGTAGACGGCACAAGCGGAGCCCTCATCAATACGATACGCCCCGAAACTTACTACTGGTTTCCGGCATTACCCGTATTCCCGGATAATTATCCCCCTTTGATCTCAGGATTCGAAAATATCTCTATGGTAACGAATGTTTACAAAATATATTTAGGAGATAAAGTATCCGACGCCGACAATATGGCATGTGCCATTCTTAAGACAGCAACGACAGAAGATACTTCCGTTGCCACAGTTTCAGTAGAAGCGGATACACTGGTAATTACCGGGCATAAAAAAGGAAAAACAACCCTCACTTTAAAAGTAAATTCCAACGGAAAAACAGCGGTACAGACTGTTTCTCTCGAAATCGGTAAAATCAGTTCTTCAAACAAGACGAACCTGTCCCTTGTTTCTGTCTCACCCAACCCGGCAAAAGATATCCTCACCATTAAAGAAAGGAAAGGCCATGAAGTATCACTGGTGAACAAGTACGGGCAAATAATACTCCGTCACAGAATTACCAGTGACAGTGAAAAAATAAATATCGCCTCTCTACCCGGCGGACTATATATCTTGCAAATCTCATCGAAAGGAGAACCGAGCGATACAGTCAAAGTTTTAAAATTATAAAAGCGACTATCATGAATTCACTTATTAAAGTAACGGTCCGAAACGATATCATCTACATTACTGACGCGGGACATAATAAAACGTAACCGTATATGATTTCAACGGAGACACCGAAATATCCTCTTTAAAATCACCCGCTATTTAATACGGTCGATATAGAAAGAAAACGTTACAAAGTAGCTTTATAAGGATTCTTAGCTATTCATAAAACATCTCTGCCGAAAATAACAATTTAAGCAGAGATGTTTTTTCACTTAAACTTGATATTCCATCACAGAATTTATATCTTTGTCAAACATTGGTTTCAAGTACCTTTTTCAGGTACAGAATTAAAAGGGAATCCCGTGAGAATCGGGAACAGTCCCGCTGCTGTAAGCTCCGTCCAATGTCTGCGACAAATACTTATGCCACTGATTAAAGAGAGAAATCGGGAAGGTGCCGCCGACAGGAGCAAGTCAGAAGACCTGCCTATGTATTACCAAATCGACAGCTTTCGTGGGTTAGAGCTTGAGAACAAAAATAAGAAGGTTAAAATATCCTTGCATATTCTTTGTTTTTATTTTCACCTGACAAAGGTCTATTATTCGAAACTGTCTTTGAACGAATGCAATTTTCCTGTTTGTGATAAACAGGCTGTTTTCATATAATAATATAATTTAAGTATCCCTACTGCCATAGGGGAAACCGCCCTTGACCGGAATGACGGATCAGGGGCGGTTTTATTACAAAAATAACAAAGCGTGTCAGGAATAAAACGTAACTTCGCGGAGGAGAATACATAATAATGGAAGATAAACACGATCTTTATTTATTCAATCCTGAAAATGATCAGGCAATGGGCGTCAACGTCGAGAACTATACGCCTCCGCCGCGTGCGCGGGCAATCGCTTACGACCTCGCTATGTTACCCATATGGTATGCCGGCACAGGAAGTTGTATACTGGTTCCGGACGGATATTCCTCTGAATGGCAGAAAAATGTCCTTGAAAAACTCGGCATCTCCTCGCGTATTATTCAGTTATCTTCTTTTTTATGTGGGAACGAAGCCGAACATATTTCCCGTATCCGGCCATGGGGATGGAGTGCAGCAGTCGTAAAAAAATTTATTCAATCAGGATTTTCCAGCAAACAATTACCGACAAAAGAAGAGATAGAAAAGATCAGAGAAATATCACACCGCCGCATGACAATAAAGGTATTAAAGGAACTGGCATCAAAGGTTCCCTTCGTCCTTCCTGCTTTTCCCACAGAATTGAAATGCGGTGATGCAGTAAAAGAATTCATAGAAACTCATCCTTTATGCATGCTCAAAGCGCCCTGGTCGGGAAGCGGAAAAGGTATATACAACGGAAGAGGCATATACGACACGCCTATAGAAAGGTGGAGCCGGGGCATTCTCAAAAAACAGGGAAGCCTGCTGGGAGAAATATTCTTTCATAAAGAACAGGACTTTGCTATGGAATTCTACAGCGACGGAAACAATATAAAATTTGCCGGTTATTCTCTGTTCGGCACTGACGAACACGGCAGCTACACCGGAAATTTCCTGAAACCCGATATTGAAATAGAAAACGAGCTTTGCCGGAAAATCCCGAAAGAATACCTCGATAAAACAAAAGAAGGACTGGAAACAATCCTTACCCTTCTCATTGCGCCTTACTATACCGGATATATGGGAATAGATATGATGCTATACCGTACTGCTGGCGGAGAAACTGCGTTGCATCCTTGTATAGAAATAAATCTGCGGATGAATATGGGGATGGTGGCCCGGCATATCACCGATACCTTTCTGGCTCCCGGAGTAAAAGGAAATTTTACAGTTCATTATATACCTTCACCAGGAAAATTGCAGGAACAATATCTTTTAAAATCCAAAGAAAAACCGTTGATTATCAAAGACGGAAAAATAACAGATGGGTATCTTTCCCTCACACCTGTCACATACGACACCCAATATATGGCCACCATAGAAGTAGGATAATGGTCATTGTGAAAATAATAAACCGGAACAACCGGATAATATTTTTAAGGAATAAAAGTTACCAGACAGCCAAATACGACAATATAAAGGGTTCCCGGGAAATTCGGACGATTATCTATATTCGACTAATTTTTTTCAGTTTTTTATAAATCCGTTATACCACCCGTCCGATGATACGGTATTTTGAACACCTTTCTATCGTGTCTTTTGTTCATATACATATTCTGTAATAGCATCACGCCAAATCTGATATGATTCTTTTTTTAAATGTATTCCATCAAATGTATATTTCATCGGCAGATTTTCATTCTCCTCATATAGCGAAAATAAATCTATATATATAAGATTCCTCTGTTTTGCTATATCTCTAATTATTTTATTTGCCATCTGCACCTTTTCAAAATCAGCACATAAATCATACACTGATTTATTAACAGGTAAAATACTTTGAACATAAAGTTTTAAATCACCTATAGATAAAATACTGTCAACTAATTCAGTATAAGAAGATCTGAAATCTGATAAGCTGCTATCTTTTAAGCCATTTATACCGGCCATTAAAAAAACCTTTTTAGGTTTCGCAAATCGTATCATGTCCATACGCCCAAGCATACCGTTTGGAGTATCCTCGCAAAAACCTAAATTACATACAGACAAATCACTAAATAATTCGTCAAAATCGCCAAAATAGGTCATACTATCACCAAAAAAAGCAACATCAGTTCTTAAATGCAATTGTTTAATCGTATTCGTCCAACACTTTACGGCCCAAACCTGATTAACTTTTGTTTTTTCAACCCACCCGAACTTTTCAGCATAACGCCTGAAATAATTTGTCCTTATACCAATATAACAAACCGCAAAGGTTTCAAAAAGAATAAAAATAATAAGGAGTATTCTACCCCCCCCCCCGTTTAATATTTGTTAACATATTCAATTGTGTTTATACTACAAATATAACATAATTAAATTACTTCCGATAATTATATACGACAATATGAATGGGTTTCAAACAATTCTATATATTTCTTATACTAAAATTTTTTCAGTTCTTTATAAATCCGTTGTACGGGCAATCCCATAACATTAAAATAGGAACCTTCGATACTTTCCACTCCGATATATCCGATCCATTCCTGAATTCCATAAGCACCTGCTTTATCCAAAGGCAAATATTTTTCCACATAATAATCTATTTCCTTTTCTTCCAATACAGCAAAGGATACGCGGGTAGAAACGGCGAACGATACTTTTCTTTTCCGGGTACATAGAGTAACCCCAGTTATCACCGTATGAGACCGGCCGGACAATTCTCTCAGCATTTCTTTTGCCTCTTCCTTATCCCGGGGTTTTCCAAATACCTTTCCTCCGAACCATACGATCGTATCGGCAGTTATCAATAACGTATTGTCTTTCATACTGTTCCGGTAAGCCATTGCCTTTTCCCGGGATATATACAATGGAATTTCTTCTCCTTCCAGAATATCGGGATAAGATTCATCTACGTCCGGCAGGGCGGTAACGGCATATTCTATATCCAAACCTGCCAGTAGCTCACGCCTGCGGGGTGAATTACTGGCCAGTAATATATCGTATTTCTTCAAGTGTTCCAGCATAATATTCCGTATTTATTACCAGCCAAACGCTTTTTCATTTTTCATCCAATGGCCTTGTGCTCTCAATATTTGTTCTATGATATCCCGGCCACATCCCATTCCCCCGCAATAAGGAGATATATACAAGGAACAAGACTTAATTTCCGGAGCAGCATCGGCAGGACAAACCGGCAAACCGACTTTTTGCATGACTTCGTAATCGGGTATATCATCTCCCATATACATGACCTCTTCGTCTTTCAGGTTACATGCCGTGATCCACTCTTCGTAAGTGCGTATCTTAACTGCAACTCCCATATAGACGTTCTGTATACCCAACCCTTCAAAACGTTTTCGTACAGCTTCAGTTTTTCCTCCGGTTATTATAGCCACCTGATAACCTAATTTCACAGCCAACTGTAGAGCATAGCCGTCTTTTATATTGACCACTCTCATAGGTTCCCCCGACGGATGCAAAGGTACGGAATCGGCGGATAAGACACCATCCACGTCAAACGCGAATGCTTTAATTTTTTCCAGATCGTAATTGATACGGCTCATAATCCTTATTTTTTTAACCGGGCATTGTGAATACTCCGGCTCAGTAACTCGTATATCTGTTTCATTTGTTCATCAGGAAGCATAGCCGACTGGCGTTCCATAACATTACGGTCATACCGTACGGCAGGCCCCGTTTGCGCATCATGAGGAGCCAGCAGATGTACCTTCGCCGCCGTTTCATCTATAAGGGGCAACATGACATCGAAAGGTATATCCTGTTCTTCCAGCAAACGATAACACAGGTCATACATGTGATTTGTAAAATTACAGGCAAATACGGCCGCAAGATGAAGATACTTTCTCCGTTCGGAACCTGCTTCATATATACGGCCCGATATCTTTCCGGCATATTCGCGCAATACGGCGGTATCTTCGGGAGTACGAGCTTCTACAAATACCGGTATCCCGGAAAAATCGACTTCCCGTTCTTTGCTGAAAGTCTGCATCGGGTAAAATACGCCATACCGTTCTACATGTCCTGCGAAAACTGCCGCAGGCATACTCCCTGCCGTATGTACCCACAAAGCTCCGTTAGGCTTCACTTTCCGGATAACCTCCTCAAGCACCTCGTCCTTCACCGAAAATATATACAAATCGGCATCGGGAACAATAGCCGACAAATCGCATGTATACGGAACACCGCCCAGTTTACTGCCAAGCATATGTGCCGACTCTTCGGTACGACTGTATACCTGCAAAATTTGCACACCCGCCTGCTGAAACGCCAGGGCGGCACGGCTGGCAAGATTCCCGGCTCCGATAAATACAACTTTCATGTTCTTTCTTTTTCTTACCAACGGTCGGCATGTACTTTTTCCCACATCATCTTTTCCGGATCGAACGGTTTTCGTTCCTCTGCTTTATACCCGAAAGTAACAATACACAATACTCTCAATGTTTCCGGTATGTCCAACAGCTCTCTTACATATTCTTCCGCCGGTTTCAGTTCTGCGCCGAAACGGTCCCGTATCTGTATCCAGCAACTGCCCAGTCCCAGATCTTCCGCCTGCAACTGCATAAGCAAAGCGGCACATGAGGAGTCTTCTACCCAGGCATCGCTTTTTTCGGGATCGGCAGCGACTACTACCGCCAGAGAAGCTCCTGCAATAGGCTTCGCCCCCATATCCTTACAAAAGGAAAGTTCTTCCAAGGTTGCTTTATCTTCTACCAGAACAAACTCCCACGGCATGGAACGTTTCGAAGATGGTGCCATAAGAGCCGCTTCAAGTATCTGTTTTACATCTTCCGGAGGAATGGGTTCGCCGGTATATTTACGGATACTGTGCCGATGTAACAACAGTTCATGCATATTTTCCATAACAAAAGGGATTAGTGTTTCTGCAAAGATAACAATATAGGAGGAAAAATAGGTATCTTTGCATAGTTTTGAAAAGCAAATATACGTTATCGTATTTTTCTACGTTATATGTTTGGTGTCTTTTTTCCAGCAATAAAAATAACACCGGTATATAAACCACGACACATGAGACTAAGAATATATATTTTATTTCTTCTGGCATCACTTACTTTATCGTTACAGGCTCAAAAAAGAGTCAAGCTCACGGGAAAGGTCATAGACGGAGACAGCGAACCTATCGAACTGGCGACGGTGCGGGTTGCGGGTACGACCATGGGAACCATGACCGACCTGAAAGGCGAATATGAACTTCTGGTGCCAGCCTCCGATTCCATAACCGTAATTTATTCTTGTCTGGGTTATAAAGAAGAACAACGAACCTTGATCAACCTGGAAAAAGACGTATCTCTCCTGATACGCCTGAATAAGAAAACCCGTCAATTACAGGAAGTGGTAGTATCGGAATATCGCAAACAGACCAATACCCTGCAAATGATAGATGCCAAAGACCTGAAATTGTTACCTGACGCTTCGGGAGGCAGTATCGAAGCTATGCTTACCACTTTTGCCGGTGTAAATTCCAGTAACGAGTTAAGCTCCCAATATTCGGTCCGCGGAGGTAATTTCGACGAAAATATAGTATATATCAACGGCATCGAAGTTTACCGTCCTCTTCTTGTCCGTTCCGGACAGCAGGAAGGGTTGAGTATCATCAACCCCGATATGGTAAGCGGTATAGGTTTCTCTTCCGGAGGATTCTCTGCAGAATACGGGGATAAAATGTCATCTGTACTGGATATAGCCTATAAACAACCCGAAGCTTTCGAAGGGTCGGTATCGGCCAGTTTCCTGGGAGCGACAGCTTCTATCGGGCAAAGTACAAAGAAATTTTCACAATTGCACGGGATAAGATATAAAACAAATTCTACCTTGTTAAGCTCACTGGATACGAAAGGGGAATATAAACCGTCATTTTTCGATTACCAGACTTACCTGACCTATAAATTCAATCCTAAATGGGAAGCTTCGTTACTGGGAAACATCTCGGCCAATACATATAATTTCATACCTCAGGAACGTAACACGTCTTTTGGCACGGCTACGGATGCCAAACAGTTTAAAGTATATTTCGACGGACAGGAAAAAGATAAGTTCGAGACCTATTTCGGGGCTTTATCCTTAAACTATCATCCTTCGAAATATACACAATGGGCCCTCCAGACTTCGGCATTCGTCACGAACGAACTGGTCACTTACGACATCGCCGGAGAATATTGGCTGGACGAATTGTCCGAAGAAACCGAGAACAGCGGTAATACGGGAGCTTTGGGTATAGGAAAATATCATGAGCATGCCCGTAACCGGTTAAAAGCCTCAGTCATATCCACGTCGCTCAAAGGAGCTACAAAAATCAAACAGCACGAGCTGAAATGGGGATTTACCTACCAGTTCGAAAAAATACACGACCGGGTACGGGAATGGGAAATGCGGGACTCTGCGGGTTATTCTCTGCCAAATACGGGAGAGTCTCTGGAAATGATCTATAACTTGTTTTCCAAACACGATATCAGCAGCAACCGTATATCGGCCTACCTGCAGGATTCTTACCGGTTACGTACCCGGCTGGGACGTTTTACCTTCACCGCGGGTCTGCGTGCCTCTTTCTGGGATTTTAATAAAGAAACTATAGTGAGCCCCCGCGTATCGGTAGGATTGATCCCTACATTCTCGGAACAACTAACATTCCGTTTTGCAACGGGACTTTACTATCAGGCTCCGTTCTATAAAGAATTCAGAGATACGATACCGGACGAAAACAATAATTATATTGTACAGCTCAATAAAAATATAAAATCACAGCGTTCTATTCATTTCGTATTAGGTTCGGACTACTCGTTCCGTGCGATTAACCGTCCTTTCAAGTTTACCGCCGAACTTTATTATAAAAAACTGGATAATCTTATTCCTTATGAAGTAGACAACGTAAGGGTATGGTACAGCGGACACAACAGCAGTAAAGGTTATGCGATGGGACTCGACATGAAACTGTTCGGGCAATTTGTTCCCGGTACCGATTCATGGATAAGTTTTTCCCTGATGAAAACACAGGAGAACCTGAGCGGAATAAAAGTGCCCCGTCCTACCGACCAACGATACAGCTTTGCTCTTTTCTTCCAGGATTACGTACCTAAATTTCCTAAATATAAAATCAGCCTGAAAGCGATTTTCGCAGACGGTTTGCCTACCAGTTCACCCCGTCACGGCAGGGAATCGGGCTATTTTCGTGCGCCTTCTTACAAACGTGTAGATATAGGTGCTTCCCGTATATTAGTGGGTGGAGAAGACAAATTGATGCAAAGAGGTGTGTTCCGTTACTTGAAAAGCGTATGGATAGGAATCGACGTATTCAACCTGTTCGATATCAGTAATGTGAATTCTTATTACTGGGTTACGGACATTCACAATGCCCAGTACGCAGTACCTAACTACCTGACCCGAAGACAGTTTAATGTACGCCTTTCGATAGAGTTCTGACCGGAACTATTTAAATTTGATATAATTAATCAAATCTACCAGACCGTAAAAGATAGTCGCACTGCCGAAAACAAGCATCAGTACTTTTTCGGTGGCAGAGAACGGATTGAACAGAATAAGTAATCCGGTGACCAAAACCAGAACCGGAAATATATAAAAAATAAAAGGAACGGAACGCCTTTGATGTATCATAAGCAGGTTAAGTAATTGGAACACTCCCACTACTACCAGTAAAATACCTAACAAATAAATAAGAAAAGCACTGAATACTTGCGGGATAAGGATAAGACAAAGACCGAACAGCAAGGCTCCGATGCTCTCGATCGGAAACATCCGTCCCGAAGATTTTCCACGGCCGGAATTTTTTCCGGGATTCTGAGCCAGATACATTACCAAAGAGAATGCGGCGGGAACAACAAAAGCCACTCCCAGAATAAGTATGATATAATCCAATGCCAAATGAGGCCAGAATACCAGCAGACAACCAGTCAATATGGCTAAAACACTACGGAAAACGGGATTTTGTAATTTATTCATAACATTACGTATTTCTTGTATACAACAAATCATAAACAATATGGTACAACAAAATTAATCACTTTTCCCGATAAATAGTCCTCCTATACACAAATATCTGCAGGGATATTTTAGAGCATTATAATTAAAAAGAAACTTTGAAGGTCGCTTTTTTTTTCTAACTTTGCCTTCCGTTTGAAGGAAACGAACTATTATGGATATAAGGAAACGTCTGATAGCTATCATCAATCCGATATCGGGTACTCGTCATAAAGAAGATTTGCCAACCGTAATCCGGGAAGAACTGGATAGCAACGCATTCTCTACAGAAATAATAATGACCCAATATGCCGGACATGCTGAAGAACTCACTCGCAAAGCCGTGGATGACGGTATCGATTATGTATTGGCCGTAGGCGGCGACGGAACATGCAACGAAGTATCCAGAGGTCTTATCAACTCCTCGACAGCACTGGGAATCATTCCGGTGGGTTCGGGAAACGGACTGGCCCGTCATCTGGGCATTCCTCTCAACGTGCGCAAAGCCCTGCAAATCGTAAACGATAACCGGGTGATAGAACTGGATTATTGTACGGCGAACGATAAACCTTTCTTCTGTACTTGCGGCATGGGATTCGATGCACTTATCAGCCTGAAATTTGCAGAGGGAAAGCGCAGGGGCGGCTCCACTTATGTGGTAAAGGCTTTAACGGAATATCTGAAATACCGTCCGGAAACTTATTGTATAGAAACTCCCGACGGAATTATAAAAGAAAAAGCGTTTCTCATAGCTTGCGGAAATGCTTCCCAATACGGAAACAATGCATATATAGCCCCCCATGCCAGTATGCAGGACGGAAAAATAGACGTTACCATCATACGGCCGTTCACTCCTTTCGACACAGCGTTACTGGGATTACAGCTTTTCACGAAACAAATAGACCATAATACCAATATCAGAAGTTTTACTACCGATTATTTGTCTATCGTGCGGGAAAAACCGGGTGTCATGCATATAGACGGAGAACCTATCGAAATGGCTGAACGCGTAGACATCCACTGCATTCATGCCGGACTACGCGCCATAGCTCCTCTCGAAGAACGTAAACCATCGCTCATAGAACCTTTTGAATCAGTTTTCTGGGAATTGGTAGATACCGTAAAGAACGAACTGAATATTTAAAAACAGATACCGAAGTAAAAAGCCGGAATAATCATTCCGGCTTTTTACTTTTTATTTATCATTCAACTCTATTACTTCCAGGTCTTTGAACTCACCTTTGTCTATTGTAAAGCGTACCAACGTACGTTGCTTATGAAATCCATATTTCCCGGCAGCTCCCGGATTGATATGCAGACAACGGAGCGTTTTGTCATACAAGACCTTAAGTATATGCGAATGTCCTGTTATAAATAAGGTAGGCGGATGATGGTAAATCTCAGGTATAACTTCCTGCGCATATCGTCCTGGATATCCCCCTATATGCGTCATCCATACATCGGCTCCTTCTATCGTAAAACGCAAATGCTTGGGATAACGGATCCGGATTTCTTGCCCGTCTATATTCCCATATACCGCACGCAACGGTTTTATAACGTCCAATCTTTCAGCTATATCCAGAGAACCTATATCTCCGGCATGCCATATTTCATCACAACCGGCAAAATATTTTTCATAACGGTCGTCCCACCAGGCATGAGTATCGGAAAGTAATCCTATTCTTACCATAATGTCATTTTAAATGAGATAAAGCTCTTTTAGGTATAAGCAAAATTAGCATAATTATTTGGACTTTCAGAAAAAAAAGCTACCTTTGTTTCGCTTTATAAAACATTTGCGGTAGTAGCTCAGTTGGTAGAGCATCAGCTTCCCAAGCTGAGGGTCACGAGTTCGAGTCTCGCTTACCGCTCTGATTCCGGTCTCTTGTAATTACAAGAGGCTTTAATTTTAAAACCTTAATTCTATGAGTTGTTTAGGCGTATTATTTTCTTTATCGGAAAAAGAAATAGCAAAATTGAAATCATTTAAAGATGACGAAGACCGGCTTGATTACCTGGAAACAGAAATAGAAGAAACTTATTTAGGCAAATTCCGGGATAAGGCAGCAGAACTTGATAAGTCATGGGATGCATTACACAGAGCCCTGACCGATGGAAAACTGGAATGGGATAACGGCAGTTACCCCCTGAATCATGTCATATTAGGCGGCGAGTTATTATATTCTGAAGATGACTATATCATGTCATTAAAGGCTCCCAAAGACGTTAAATTAATTTCTGAAGCCATACAACCAATTGACAAAGAAAAGTTTAGAGAAATGTATTTCAAAATTAACGAAGATGACTACGGTTTCTCCGTCAATGAAGAAGACTTTGAATATACATGGTCTTGGTTCGAATCCACAAAAGAATTCTGGAAAAATGCAGCTTTAGAAAAAAGATATGTTCTTTTCACGGTAGATCAATAAAAACTCCAGATTCGCATTCATCGGTAATAAAGAAACATGGAATTAAATAAAGAGATTGCTTTTCTGTATCTCACTTTATTAATTCCATTTTTTTTTGCGTATATACCACCAGACAGCTAATGTAATTATTATGAACGAAGCCCATGCCATAAGATAACCGTATTGCCATTCGAGCTCAGGCATTATTTTAAAATTCATTCCCCATACTCCTACCATAAATGTCAATGGAATAAAAATAGTGGTAACTACGGTCAGTCGTTTCATTATTTCATTCATCCTTAAATCGTTATTGGACAAGTACCATTCCATAACAGCAGCACATGACTCATGAAAAGAGTCGGCCGTTTGTAAAATAAATGTGAGGCGATCCTGCAAATCATTCAGATAGATAATATTCTCCGGCCTGATTAATTGATTCTCATTTATAATAAGAGTCTTAAAATCATCTTTCAACGGGAATAATGATTTTTTTAACAGTATGCACCAATGGCGATTTTCCTGCAGACGTTTTACAAAATTATCAGCAGGGCTGCCTTCGGATAACTCATCTTCCAGTTCACTTACACGGTCTTCCAAATAAGCCAGTGTTTCTATGTTTGCATTCAATATACTATTGATGAGTGTTATAAACAGGTAATCATTACCTTTATTACGGATCATAGCCGTATTCAACTTGACAGCCTGCTTAATATTCTCAAACAAAGGGCTCTCGGATTCCTGAAAAGAAGCGACGAAATTATTTCCTAATACCAGGCCTATATGCTCTTGTTGTAATTCGTTATTTCCCGAAACCGAATAAGAATTCACCAGGAACACTACCCTGTCTGCATACACTTCAATCTTGGCAATGTGTTGTGTCAAAAGAATATCCTGGATATCCAACTGGTGTATTCGAAGCGATACCCCCAAACGGGCAATATATTCCGCATCGGAAATCCCTACGATATTCAGCCAATTTACCTGATTTTCATTTAACAGGGAATGCAGCGTCTCAGGAGAATCAATATTCTTGATATTCATTTTGTCCGGATTATATTGAACGAGCGTAGCTGTGGTTCGCCCTTTTCGTTCTCCGGTATAGACCAGCTCGTTCAACAACAAATTATTTTTACGCCGTTTACGCTTTTTATATAAAAGTGACGCTTGTTTATGCATACTCATATTCGATAATATTACAAATATACACTTTTCATTCTTCGACGAATTATCTATTTCTGTAATTATTTATAAACAATTAAAGATCCTTTTTAGATTATAGAACTATAAAATAAATTTAAAACAAAATATCATTTATTTATATACATTATATACTTTAAATCCTATAACGCCTAAGCATTCTCTTTCTTTGTTTATGAAAAGTACTCAATACCCTTCCTCAGGTATGCAGAACAGTATTTTTTCCATAAATTAAAAAATCAACTATATTAAATTATTTTCTATAAAATGACTTGTTTATAGCAAAATTCTTTTTACATTTACGACAAACAAAATTATTTCCATATACTTTTTAATTACTATTACATGTGCTAAGAAGTACGTGAGGATAATAACGCCTCCGTCTCAAGAGAAAATCGCCATGTATAGTAATTACGTGGAAATAATTTTGTTAAAACCATCTCTTGGGCGGAGGCTTTTATAATACATGAATAAACCTTAAAAGCTATGGGTCCTAAATTAAAACCAAATTTACTATACCATTTCTTTACTGCTATAAAGCAACAAATCATCTCATTATCAGGAATTAAAAATCTGATTTCTTATATTCATAGAACGGATAAATATTCACAAAAGTTTGTTAAAGATAAAACTTTTAAGTCATTTTATCTACACTTAATATACATTTTCCTGCACGATAGAAATTACGGTACTCTATTGGCACATCCTTCTATATATAACAACAGTTCTATCATAATTTACCTGTTGACTCTGGAAGAAAGAAATCAGAAAATATTTATGATGTTCATACAAGGTTATAAATACAATGAAATTTCAGATGAAACCGGATTACCGAAAAACGAAATTAAAGCAAAGATTTATGAATTCCTACGCGAATTCAAAATGCAAAGAAATTATTTTTTTTAATAATCAGGATAGTTAATTTCTTATCTTAGCCATATATTTGCAAAAATAACAAGCAGGATATGGAATCGATACAACAAATAAAAAAATATATAAATGATAACGAGCTGGAAAAAGCGACCGGCCTGTTAAAAGAACGTGTTTTAGTTAATCCTAAGGACGACGAGGCTTTTTTTCTTCTGGGTAATATATATCGTAAACAAAGTAACTGGAAACCCGCTATCGAATGTTATCTGACAGCCCTCGATATAAATCCGAACAGTCCCGCCCGACAGGCACATGAAATGGTTATGGAAATCCTTAGTTTCAATAACCCTGACCTTTATAATCCTTAATTCTACAATTACGCCGGCCGTATAACTATTATTTATTATTCTTAGATTCATACTGTAACGGAAGTGTTATTTACTTTCCGCTGCAAATATCGTTATGCTTTTTAGATTCCTCTTACTCGTTTCTTTTTCCTTCCTCACTCTCCGGCAATAAATTATAAACACCTATATAGTAGTTTTAGCATTCTCCTAAAAACAAACAAACAGAAAGAACTGTTTTAGATACGGCAGGATCAAAGACCGGTTATTAATTACCAAAATTTATATACAATGGATATTATACTGAATTTCTTTCGCACGTATCCCGAAATGGCTATTTTTCTGACTATTGGTGTCGGTTTTTGGGTGGGAACTCTCAAATATAAAACATTCAGCCTGGGTACGGTGACTTCCGTGCTTCTCGTCGGAGTCCTGGTAGGACAAATGGATATCTCCATCCCAGGTCCTATCAAATCCGTTTTCTTTCTCTTGTTCCTTTTCGCAATTGGCTACAGTGTAGGTCCCCAGTTTTTTCAGTCATTAAGAAGCGACGGGATACATCAGGTCATATTTGCCTGTATTCTGTGTTTCCTATGTATCGGAACCACCTTCCTTATCGCTAAGTTAATGGGATATTCCCCGGGGGAAGCTATCGGCCTTTTTGCCGGAGCACAAACTATCTCGGCAGTCATCGGTGTAGGAGGAGACACTATTTCTACCCTGAATGCATCCCAGGCAGACAAAACAGCCTGGATCAACATCATTCCGGTATGTTATGCCGTAACTTATATTTACGGGACCATCGGCTCGGCATATATATTGGGAACTTTAGGTCCCCGACTGTTAGGTGGTATAGAGAAAGTAAAGAATGCAACTAAAGAGTTAGAAGCCGAACTCCGCAAAAATACCGAAAGCGACGACCCCGCCTTTATCGATGCCAACCGTCCCATCGTTTTCCGCGCTTATAAAATAGACACTGACTGGTTCAATACTCCTAAAACGGTAGAGGAAATTGAAAATTATCTGCAACAAAATGGTAAACGGATTTTTGTGGAACGAGCCCGCATTGATAATAAGTTAACGGAAATAACTCCTACTCTATCTCTCAAGAAAGGAGATGAGCTGGTATTAAGCGGAAGAAGGGAAACTATTATCGAAGACGAAAGCTGGATAGGCGAAGAAGTTTACGATCCCGAATTGCTGACATTCCCGGTAGAAGATATATTCGTTCTGCTTACAGACAAAAGCATACACGGAAAAACAATCGGCTACCTGCGTCAACAGAAATGTATGCATGGAATCCTTATTAAAGAAATAAAACGAAGCGGAACGCCTATACCCATATATCCGGGGACTAAAATCTATAAAGGCGATACGATGGAGCTTGTCGGCCTGGAAAGAGAAATAAAAGAAGCAGCCCCCAGCCTGGGTTATATAGACCGTCCAACCAACAAAACAGACCTGATATTCGTAGGTCTCGGTGTTCTTATAGGAGGAATCGTAGGCGCACTGACCATTCATGCGGGGGGAGTGCCCATCAGCCTCAGCACCAGCGGAGGTGCGCTTCTGGCCGGTTTGTTCTTCGGATGGTTACGAACCAAACATCCGACTTTCGGCCGCGTTCCCGAACCAGCAGTCTGGCTGCTCAACAATCTCGGATTGAACATGTTCATTGCAGTTATCGGTATTACTTCGGGACCCACTTTCATGACAGGGATCAAAGAAGTAGGTTTCATGCTGTTCCTCGCCGGTGTCGCTGCAACGACCATACCTTTGCTTCTCGGCTTATGGATGGGGGACAAAATATTCAAATTTCATCCGGCCATTAACCTGGGGTGCTGTGCAGGAGCCCGTACGACAACCGCCGCCCTGGGAGCCATACAAGAGTCTATAGACAGTACTTTACCGGCCATGGGATATACTGTAACCTATGCCGTAGGGAACACTTTATTGATCCTGGGCAGCGTCGCCCTGGTATTACTAATGTAAACCGGATATAAGACATTATTAACTATCAAAATTATAAATGTATGAACAGCAAAGAGAAAAAGCCCTTCATGATGAAGGATTACGGGAAGAAGATGGAAAAAGGGCTGGAACAAATGAGCCCTTTCGAAATCAAGAACGAACTTATCAAATATGCTAAAGAATGCGACCAGCGTGCCGTATGCCAGTTCCTGAACGCCGGACGCGGGAATCCAAACTGGATCAATACTGTAGCCCGTGAAGCATTCCTGCTGGTAAGTGCTTTCGGCATTGAAGAATGTAAACGCACTTTCTTCATGAAAGAAGAGGATATAGCCGGCATCCCCGACAAAGAAGGAATTTCCAAACGTTTCGAAGAATTCCTGGAACGGAATATCGTTAATAATAAGGCAGCCGCTTTACTGAAAGAAAGCTATCATTACCTGGTACATGAAAAAGGTGCAGATGCCGACGCTCTTGTACATGAATGGGCCGAAGGCACGGCAGGGGACCAATATCCGGATCCCGACCGTATACTGAAGTACACCGAGCAAATCATCGAAGAGTATCTTATTCAGGAAATGTGTGACCGGCAAACACCACCGGATTATTACGAACTATTCGCAACCGAGGGAGGAACTGCAGCGATGTGTTACCTCTTTAATTCACTGAAAGCAAATAAAATTGTGAACCGGGGTGATCGCATCGCCCTGATGGTTCCCATATTCACTCCTTATATAGAGATCCCAGCCCTGGACGAGTTCCATTTCGATGTCGTAAATATCAATGCGTCCAAACGGACAGAAGAAGGTTATCATACATGGCAATACCCCAAAGAAGAGCTGGATAAACTGAGAGATCCCTCTATTAAGGTTTTATGTCTGGTAAACCCGAGCAATCCGCCTTCTTATGCATTAGATAAAGAAGCCTATCAGCAACTTATAGATATTGTCAAAAAAGACAATCCCAAGCTGATGATCATAACTGACGATGTTTACGGGACATTCGTACCTCATTTCCGCTCCCTGATGTATGAACTGCCTTACAACACGGCATGCGTCTATTCATTCTCGAAATACTTCGGAGCTACCGGCTGGCGGCTGGCCGTTATAGCAATAGCCCGTAACAATATTTTCGATACGCTTATCAGCGAACTGCCCGAAAGCAAAAAACATGAACTTCACCGCCGGTATGAAAGCATATCCATGACCCCCGACAAACTGAAGTTCATAGACCGTCTGGTGGCCGACAGCCGTTTAGTGGCACTCAACCATACGGCGGGACTATCTACTCCGCAACAGATACAGATGAGCCTGTTCGCCCTGTATGCGTTGATGGATAAGAAAGACCGATATAAGAACAAATTGCAAAAGGTGATAAAAGGAAGACTGGAAGCCATGTGGGAAAACAGCGGATTCAAATTATTGCCCGACCCCCTGCGGGCAGGATATTATTCCGAAATAGACATCATGGTATGGGCTAAAAAGATATACGGAGAAGAATTCGCTAAATTCCTGGAAAAGAACTACGAACCTCTGGACTTTGTTCTCAGACTGGCCAAAGAGACCGGCGTAGTACTATTAAACGGCGACGGATTCGACGGACCGAACTGGTCGGTACGCGCATCTTTAGCTAACCTCGATGAGAAAGCTTATAAACAAATTGGTACTATTTTAGGAAAAATGCTGGAAGAATATGCGGCAGCATGGAAAGTAAAAGAAAAGGCAGAAGTCCATTAAGGATTTGTAATATATAAAGAAAACGAGTGAAGAAAAAAATTTTTCACTCGTTTTTTACATTCTATGGAACCAGGATTGAATCGTCCAGATTATTCGTTTATAAAACGGAAATGATTCCTCTTTGATATGTACGCTTATACCGTTGTTTTCACGATTAAGGAATAATATACTGGAAGACATGACCAGTGCGATATGTTTTTCCAGAATTTCAATTCCACAAATATTTTTTAAACGCACCCTATAAAACGGATTCTCGCAGTTAAGGCATGCCAATGTCATAATATCGCCGGAAAAAGAAATCTTATATAAATCAACGTATGGCAAAAAAATAATTTCAGCACCCAGCTCTTGATAATTTCCGGGAGGCTTTCTATATCGCTTGTATAAACTATTGATTAAACGTTTCGTTAGTTGCTGCATAGTAGTGATGCTATAAAAATCAACACTCAATGGTTTTATATCCAATATGCAAATTTACGCATATTATTCCATTTCGGCATAAATAAATAGTTTTTAACTCACTATCACTTATAATAATCTCCACCTTTCATTGATTATTATTTTAGGAAAATAAAAATAGTGAATCATATATATTATAACGTACAAGTATATAAAATAATTCTACCTATCTCCCAAAAAATTTCACCCACAAACTTAATCACCTGATATCAAAGCCAATAAGAAAGTGTTCCTGTACAGGAACACTTTCTTGATATATGTACAAATACTATGCAAGGAATCCCAGCAAGACACCTGCCGCTACGGCAGAACCTATCACACCGGCAACATTCGGCCCCATAGCATGCATCATCAGATAATTGGTCGAGTCATATTCAAGACCTATATTATTAGAGATACGTGCTGACATGGGTACCGCCGAAACACCGGCATTACCGATAAGCGGATTGATTTTTTTATGTTTGGGCAATACCAGATTGAATATTTTCACAAACAGTACACCCGAAGTCGTAGCGATGATAAAAGCCATAAAACCCAGTGCGAAAATCAAAATCGTATTTCCTGTAAGGAATTCCGATGCCTGTGTAGACGCGCCTACAGTCATACCCAGCAAAATGGTAACGATATCGCACATGGAACCGCTCGCGGTTTTTGCCAAACGGGTAGTTACTCCGCTTTCACGCAGCAAATTCCCGAAGAATAACATTCCCAACAAAGGAAGTCCCGTAGGAACTACAAAACAGGTAAGCAATAATCCTACGATCGGGAAAAGTATTTTCTCATTCTGGGAAACTATACGAGCCGGTTTCATACGTATAAGACGTTCTTTCTTGGTCGTGAACAGCCTCATAATAGGCGGCTGGATCAAAGGCACGAGAGCCATATATGAATAGGCCGATACGGCAATCGCTCCCATCAAGTTAGGAGCCAGTTTCGAAGAAAGGAAAATGGCAGTAGGACCATCGGCACCGCCGATTATGGCAATAGCACCTGCCTGGTCGGGCTCAAAACCGAGAGCCAAAGCTACCATATAAGCCCCGAAAATACCGAACTGCGCAGCAGCTCCCACCAACATAAGTTTAGGATTGGCTATAAGTGAAGAGAAATCGGTCATGGCTCCGATGCCCAAGAATATTAGCGGAGGATACCATCCCGCACTAACGCCTTGATAAAGAATGTTAAGGACCGAACCTTCTTCATAAATACCCACTTCAAGACCTGCCCCCATATTGAACGGTATATTTCCGATAAGCATACCGAACCCAATGGGTACCAACAACATAGGCTCAAAATTCTTCTTAATCGCCAAATAGATAAAGAAAAGCCCTATACCTAACATGATAAAATGCTGGGGAGTAGCATTGGCAAATCCCGTATACTCCCAGAAACGCATTAAATTATCTCCAATAAATTGTGTAAAGCTCATAGTTTTATTCTATTACGATAAGATCAGTACCTTCGAGCACCGAGTCTCCTTTATTGATTTTTATTTCGGTCACTTTTCCTGCTTTCGTAGCATTGATGTTATTCTCCATCTTCATAGCTTCCAGAATGAGGATCGTCTGTCCTACTTTAACATCATCGCCTACTTTTACAAGAATGTCATTGATAACGCCCGGCAGAGGAGATTTCACGGCAGCTACACCCGATGATGAAGCGACTTTTGCTACAACAGGAGCACCTGTTTCGGTACGGGGAGCCGATGCCGGACGGGTAGATACCTTAGGAACGATGGCCTTAGGAGCTTCATTTTCAAGTTCAACTTTATATGTTGTTCCGTTCACTTCAACCTGAGCAATATTGTTCTCAATATCACCAACGGCAACCTTATATACATTACCGTTTATCTTATATTTATATTCTTTCATTTAAATTTAATTTTAAGGAGTATTTATTTTTTATGCGGCGTTTCACGCAATGTATATATCTTGGAATTCCAAGGAGAATATGCACGGCGCACTTTATTTATCGTAAGTACCGTATCCTCTATATCATGGGCATTTAAATGTTGTTCCAATGCCATAGCGATAGCTGCATACACTTCACCGGCTTCACGGCCCAGTTGTTTTTCCTTGGCCTCGGCCCTATCGGTAATTCCATGTGCGACCATGGCTCGACGCTTGCTTATCAGCACAGATATACGTCCGATCAGACGGAACGAAATAAATAATAAAAGTAACGCACTAAAGACCACTCCCATAGCTATGACAGCCATACCTACACCGGCAGCGTCATGTTTCTTAAACATTTCGATCTTTTCATTACTATCCAGAGTGATGTTATTCGTACTGGGAGTAACATAATTATGAGGATCGTTCCCGCCTTTAAGTACCCAGCCGTCTTCCCCGTCTACTCTGCGTGCCCAGGAATGATCGGCTGCAATATTAGCCGGAACGGTGACAGAATCGATCAATGTGATTCCATTAGAATCATACAGACCAATCCAGTTCTCTTTTGTAGGATCGAGGGTAAAGTTCACATGAAACGTTCCCCGGTTCGGTTGTCCGTCCGCCCAAAACAAAAGATGTTGCCGGGGAGGCATCTCAGTAAGCACATCTCCCTTGGGTATAGGATATTTTTTAGGATTGTTCTTGTCATTTGTCAGGTAACAGCTTCTAACGTCCACACTGGAAAAATTGGTATTGAACAATTCTATCCAAGCGCTTTGCATACCATAGTCATCCTGATAATTGGCTTCATTATTCACCAGCACTTCGTTAATACGAATACCCTTGCGTCCTTGTGCAAAAGAGGCACAGGCCAGAGCCACAAAAACAAGAAATATCCCTAAGCTTTTTTTATTCATCATAATATGTATTTAATGATTACAAAGGAATATTACCATGCTTCTTAGCAGGATTCGTTAATTTCTTAGTCTGCAGTTGCTGTAATGCACGGATAATGCGGAAACGGGTATTTCTCGGCTCGATAACATCGTCGATATAACCATATTTAGCGGCATTATAAGGGTTAGCAAACAATTTGGTGTATTCTGCTTCTTTTTCGGCAATGAAAGCAACAGGATCTTCTGCGTTTTTTGCTTCTTTTGCATAAAGAACGGCAACCGCACCGGCAGCACCCATTACAGCGATTTCGGCAGTAGGCCATGCATAGTTCATATCACCGCGAAGTTGTTTACAGCTCATTACGATGTGAGAACCTCCGTAAGACTTACGCAATGTTATCGTTACTTTAGGAACGGTAGCTTCGCCATAAGCATACAATAACTTAGCACCATGCAAGATAACGCCATTGTATTCCTGTCCCGTACCCGGCAAGAATCCCGGTACATCAACCAATGTAACCAATGGTATATTGAACGCATCGCAGAAACGAACGAAACGGGCAGCTTTACGTGAAGCATTGCTGTCTAACACTCCGGCAAGGTTCTTAGGCTGATTGGCGACAATACCGACAGACTGACCGTTAAAACGTGCAAATCCGATAATGATGTTTTTGGCATAATCACGTTGTATTTCCAGGAACTCCCCGTTATCTACGATTGCACCTATGACTTCGTACATATCGTACGCCTTATTAGGATTATCGGGAATAATTTCATTCAGCGAATCTTCCAGACGGTCGATAGGATCGCTGCATGGAACCAATGGGGGTTCTTCCAGATTATTCTGGGGAATATAACTGAATAATTTACGGATAATAGCCAAACCTTCTTCTCCGTCTTCGGCAGCAAAATGTGCTACACCTGAACGGGTAGAATGTACTTCGGCGCCTCCCAGGGCTTCTTCCGTCACATCTTCATGAGTAACGGTTTTTACCACTTTAGGCCCGGTAAGGAACATATAAGAAATTCCTTTCGTCATAATGGTAAAGTCGGTAAGGGCGGGTGAATATACAGCACCACCTGCACAAGGACCGAAGATACCGGATATCTGGGGAATTACACCCGAGGCCATGATATTACGCTGGAAAATTTCGGAATAACCAGCCAAAGCATTGATTCCTTCCTGAATACGGGCACCTCCCGAGTCGTTCAAACCGATAACCGGAGCACCCATTTTCATAGCCATATCCATGACTTTACATATCTTCATAGCCATAGTCTCGGACAAAGATCCTCCGAATACCGTAAAGTCTTGTGCGAAAACATAAACAAGACGGCCTTCAATTGTTCCGTAACCGGTTACAACGCCGTCTCCCAAAAATGATTTTTTCTCTTGCCCGAAATTGGTACATCTGTGTTTCACAAACATATCCATTTCTTCGAAACTACCTTCGTCAAGTAATTGCGATATACGCTCACGTGCGGTATATTTTCCTTTATCGTGTTGTTTCTGGATAGCTTTTTCACCACCACCTAAACGAGCCTCGGCGCGCAAGGCGATCAGTTCTTTTACTTTTTCAAGTTGATTGCTCATATTTATTATTTTTTATTTGGATCTTCACAAAGTTCGGTTAATACGCTGCAAGTGGACTTCGGATGCAAAAATGCGATATTAAGACCTTCGGCACCTTTACGAGGTTCTTTGTCTATCAGCTTAACTCCTTTAGCTTCCACTTCGGCCAATGCGTCAGCCACACCGTCCACTGCAAATGCAAGATGATGGATTCCTTCTCCGCGTTTCTCGATATATTTAGCGATCGTACTGTCTTCGCTGGTAGGTTCCAGTAATTCTATCTTTGTTTGTCCTACTTTAAAAAAAGCAGTTTTTACTTTTTGGTCAGCGACTTCTTCTACAGAATAGCACTTAAGTCCCAATACTTGTTCATAATAGGGAATGGCTTCTTCCAGGCTCTTTACTGCGATACCCAGATGTTCAATGTGAGAAATGTTCATAATAATATAATTTAAATTATATGGTTAATTAATTAGTTCATTAATTGGTTCGCAAAATATCCTTTTACAGCGGATAAAAGTATCTCGGCAAAAATAGTTCTTTTCGTTCTAATAAAGAAATTTTTCCGTAAAAAAGCGTTTACGGAAATACTCCTTTCTAATGTCTTACCCATACATTTTATAAGGGAAAAATGCAAGGAGAAACCGGACTGCAGGAGCAACGTTCATTCTGCCAAATCGACAGAAAATATGACAAAAGAGAATAGCAACCGCAAAACAAAACTGACAAAAAACATGTTTTATCAGGTAAAAATAATTGGCACAGGATTTGATACTTTGTTTGTGTCCGAAATAGGAAAAGGATCTTACGACCTCTCCCCTTTACGGCATAAAACAACGAATTAATAACAAATTAAAAATATACGACAATGGGAAAAATTATTGGTATTGACTTAGGAACAACCAACTCTTGCGTAGCTGTTATGGAAGGCACGGAACCGGTTGTGATAGCAAACAGCGAAGGTCGTCGAACGACTCCTTCGATCGTAGCATTTGTTGACGGTGGCGAACGTAAGGTCGGCGACCCTGCAAAACGTCAAGCCATCACGAATCCTACCCGCACAATTTTTTCTATCAAACGTTTCATGGGCGAAAATTTCGACCAAGTTGCGAAAGAGATAGACAGGGTTCCTTATAAAGTAGTACGTAGCGAAAACAATACTCCGCGTGTGGACATAGACGGCCGTCTGTATTCTCCGCAGGAAATTTCCGCTATGATCCTGCAAAAAATGAAAAAAACCGCAGAAGATTATCTGGGACAGGAAGTTACCGATGCGGTTATTACAGTACCTGCATACTTCAATGACTCTCAACGTCAGGCAACAAAAGAAGCCGGAGAAATCGCAGGTCTTAATGTAAGACGTATTGTAAACGAACCTACGGCTGCCGCGTTGGCCTACGGTCTTGACAAGACCAATAAAGATATGAAAATCGCCGTATTCGACTTGGGTGGAGGAACATTCGATATTTCTATCCTGGAATTGGGCGACGGTGTATTTGAAGTTAAATCGACCAACGGTGATACTCACCTGGGTGGTGATGATTTCGACCACGTTATTATAGACTGGCTGGCCGACGAATTCAAAAAAGAAGAGGGCGTAGACCTTCGTCAGGACCCGATGGCTCTGCAACGTTTGAAAGAGGCAGCAGAAAAAGCAAAAATAGAATTGTCCAGTGCAACTTCTACCGAAATAAACCTGCCTTACATTATGCCTGTAAACGGTATACCCAAGCACCTGGTTAAAACATTGACTCGTGCCAAATTCGAACAATTAGCCGACCGTCTTATCCAGGCAACGATAGAACCCTGCCGCCAGGCATTGAAAGATGCAGGATTAAGCACTTCGGATATCAGCGAAGTAATTCTGGTAGGAGGTTCAACACGTATTCCGGCTATCCAGCAGGTCGTTGAAAAATTCTTCGGTAAAGCTCCTTCCAAAGGTGTTAACCCGGATGAAGTCGTTGCAGTAGGTGCTGCTATACAAGGCGCCGTTCTGAGCGGAGATGTAAAAGACGTATTGTTACTTGACGTTACGCCACTGTCACTGGGTATAGAAACACTGGGAGGTGTGATGACCAAATTGATCGATGCCAACACGACTATCCCTACCCGTAAATCGGAAACTTTCTCTACAGCTGTAGATAACCAGCCGTCGGTAGAAATCCATGTATTACAGGGCGAACGTCCTATGGCTAAAGATAACAAAACTATCGGTAAATTCCACCTGGATGGTATTCCTGCCGCTATGCGTGGAGTTCCCCAGATTGAAGTAACCTTTGACATCGACGCTAACGGTATATTGAATGTATCTGCTAAAGACAAAGGAACGGGTAAAGAACAAAGCATCCGTATCGAAGCTTCCAGCGGTTTGACAGAAGATGAAATCAAACGAATGAAAGAAGAAGCTGCCGCTAACGCTGAAAGCGACGCTAAAGAAAAAGAGCGGATAGATAAACTGAACCATGCTGATGCTCTGATCTTCCAAACCGAGAAACAACTGAAAGATACGGGAGATAAACTTCCTGCAGACAAAAAGAGCACTATCGAAACGGCCCTGGCTAAACTGAAAGAAACTCATAAAGCCCAGGATATAGCTGGTATCGATGCCGCAACAACGGAACTGAACAATGCATTGCAAGCTGCAGCACAAGACTTGTACAATGCTCAGGCTAATGCTCAAGGTGGAGCACAAGAACAACCTCATGCTGCACAAGAACAGGCTCCGAATGATAATCAGGAAGGACATGTAACAGATGTGGATTTTGAGGAAGTCAAGTGATTCCGATAAGGAAAACAGATAATAAACAATAAGAAAAAGCTTGCAGCTCAATGAACTGCAAGCTTTTTGCGTTTATGGGGTTCATGGTTGATATGTGTTTTCTATGGGCTTTTTTATCTCTTATCAGCGACAAATAAAAGATAGGCAATGTAGAACAAAATTCTATTTATCCATACCAATACATATTTTAAAGTAGATAATATATCAACAATCGGATTTGAAATCAAAAGGAAGTGTAAAGTATGCAGCAAGGTATTTGCAGCAAAACGCTCTATTTATTGTAATAAAAAGACTTTCATGTATTTTGAATTATAAGGAAAGGACTAAATCAGCCAGCAGGACAGCTGTTTCCGGTGCATCTTTCGGTGCGTCTTTGGGCTTCCACGCCACAACGAACCGAACGGATGCATACTTCACCTTATAGCCTCGTTCCTTCCACTCCGACAACGTCTCCTGCATGCTTAACGACAACTTTGCTACCGGTTTATTTGTCAAGGTTTCATATAAAATAGAATCATTGTAATTCAAAGAATCTCCCCCCCTTAATGACAAAACCTCTCGCTTGAGTTCTTTGAAGAATCCAAGATAAACATCTTTATGGGAGAGTTGTAGAACAATTTCTTCGGGTATCGCATACTCACTTTGGTCGATAAAATACTGATCGGCACTTAAACGATTAAAGCAATCGCCATTCGTATGCACAAACAGCCGATTTTTTGCACGGGTCATTCCTACATAGTACCGACGCATCAGATGGGCATCTTTCGAATAATTGTCAGATATGAGCATGTACACATTATCAAACTCTCTGCCCTTGGATTTATGAATGGTCGATACCACAACATCGGCTCCCGAAACATCACAGAAATCTTCCACCGATGACTCAAATACAAACTCTTTGAAATCACTAAAGTATTTTACTTTATTGGTTTGTTCAAACAATTCCACACAACGCTTCACATATATCAAGCTTTGACTTCTATCATAAGCGGAAATAGTAGCATGTTTTGCATCTTCCCATAATTCTTCCGAGATCAGAGGCGTCTTCACCCGTTTGTCTATGTACCTCAGGAAATACCTCATTTCAGCCATGTTCCAAAAAAGAAAACCGTCCATAGACTGTACCAGCTTGCTGTTTATGCCATATCTCCGCAAAAGAGCCATCACGATAACAGCCTCTTCGTTCGTTTGAGTAAGTACACACGAGGAGCCTCCATCTTTATGATGAAGAATCAAATCCTCGACGAGTGGCTGATACATATACTTTGATCGATGGCGTACCACTCCGACCCAGCCATTCTCTTTTCTCATCGAAATAATTGGCGTACTTTTCATCCTTTTATCGATACCCTTCAGAAATCCGTTGGCGAAATTCACCACATGGTGCGCACTGCGATAATTTTCAGTCATCTCGATAAATTTACTTCCGGATTCCTGTGCCAACTGATACATATACCCGGAATCAGATCCCCGGAATTCATAGATGTTTTGGTCATCGTCGCCTACTGCTATCACACGCATTTCCTCGTTGCCAGTCATTAGAGCCTTTACAAGCGCATGTTCTTCAACGCCCATGTCCTGAGCTTCGTCTATGACCAGAACCGCCTTACCGATTTTGTTTGGTTCCACTTCCCCCTGGTTAATCATCTCGGCCGCCTTTGCAACTACATTCTTGGCATCTTCGAGATTACCTATCCGCCCCATAAGATCAAAGCAATAAGAGTGAAATGTTTTTATTTCAACAAAATGAGCAGCGTTACCGATCAACTCCATAAGTCTCTGTTTGAACTCTGTAGCGGCAGCTCTTGAAAAAGTTAACATCAGAAGTTGCTCATGTTTTACATCTTCGAGTAATAAAAGTGATGCGAGTTTGTGAACCAGCACACGTGTTTTTCCACTGCCAGGACCTGCTGCGACAACGATGCAACGTGAATCCTTGTCGGAAATAATCTCCATCTGACATTTGGACAACTGACCAAACAATTGCTTATATTTCTTTGGTGTCAAGTTGCGCTGTATCTCGCTTACTCTTTCCCCTTTGAAGTATTTTGTGACAAACTTCTTGTAGTCCATTTGGAAATAGTCTTGGACATATTGTAATGCTGCGTTATAATCCTTTACCATCAAATTGGCATATTCGCCTACAATATGAACTTGCTGAATCTTCTGCTTGTAAAATTCATTAAGCATCCGGTAGTCATCTTGCTTATATCTCGATTTGTTATCCTTTATTCTTTGTATATCCATAGCGTTATAAAGGATAAGAAAGCCACCTTCAAGTTTTAGTGCACCTATTTTCGACAGATACAGAAGAGCTTCCTCCACGTCTTCCAACTGCAAATTTTCAAGTCCACTGAAAAGGGACCGGGGACTTGACTTTATTTGATTTAGAAGTTCTATCACGGAGAATTGAATAGTCTTGTTTTGTGAGACTCCCTTTCCCGTATCAGCGACTAACTTGTATAGCCATTCCACAGCAAAACGGCTTATTTCCAATCGCTTTTCAAAACGCCTGATGGTTGATTCTAAGTCTGCCTGACGACTGATTTTCATATTGCGAACCGCATCCTCTTTCTTGCGAGTATATCCTTTGACGGTAAGAAAGTAAAGTAGTGTCCGAATATCTTTTTCTTTAGATGTATTGATTCCATCGTTTATAGCATTATCATTCAGCTGTTTACATGATATCCACAAAGATTCGTCAGGAATATGGCTGAGGATGTATTGTTCGAGTTTCGCAAAACGTTCAAGAAGCTTCCTTGATTTTCGTTCCGAATCATCAGTATCCAGTAAATAGGCAGATATATCTTTACTATCTGCCAATATGCCTTCCTGTCGCATTCGCTCTACAACAGATACGACTTCGCTCTTGCCTATGCCCAATATATCTGCCAGATAATCAATTCGCGACTCAGCCTCTGAATCTTGAGCTTTGCCCACATGTTTTTGGGAAATCAGTGATTTGATGATTCTGACAGACTTCTCTATTTCATCACTACCAAATAGTAGAGATTCTGATATCCGCTTTTTTGCCTCATCTATATTCTTCACCGTGATTCCTGTGGCATACACATGAGGCACATTGTTTCCTCTTACCAGGTATCCGCTTTGTTCCAAAGCGACCAAAGCTGTCCGCACACGGGTTTCAATATCAAATACCGAATCGTCCCACCCTGCCTGCCGCGCAATTTCCAACGCAGAGCAGCAAACTCTCATACGTTGCCTGGTAAGGTCTTTTACAGCTTTCCAAACTTGTTGTATTTCGCTAATACTTAGCTTTGTCTGGTTCAGCAGTATAAAATGCTTGTCCAAATCGTTATCGCTATAAAGCACATAGCAACGTGCACTGAGGTCGGGATCCCGGCCGGCTCTGCCTGCTTCCTGAACATAATTCTCCAACGAATCGGAAATGTCGTAATGCACTACAAGACCGACGTCTTTCTTGTCCACTCCCATACCAAAAGCAGACGTTGCCACAATGATGCGTACCTGGTCATTCATGAATGCATCTTGGTTTGCAATCTTTTCATCAGATTCCATCTTGCCATTGAAAGGCAATGCCTTATAACCGTCGCGAGTCAATTTGGCAGCCAGTTCTTTTGTACGTTTGGTACGTGATACGTAAACAATTGCCGGACAATCGGATTCAGCCACAAGTCCCCTCAGTTTTAAATATTTATCATCGTCACTTTCGGCATGTATTACGGAATAATGCAGATTTGTCCTTGAAGCCGTTGAAGCAAATAACTCTAAATCTAAATTCAATGTCAGCTTGAAATAGTCACAGATGTCTTGCACTACTTTCTGTTTTGCCGTAGCAGTAAAGCAGGATACAGGAATCGAATTCCTGCATCCTTTTTTTTGCCGGTATTTCTGAATGAATTTCCCTATATAGAGATAATCAACCCTAAAATCCTGTCCCCATGAAGAAAAGCAATGTGCTTCATCTATCACAAATCTCACGACATGACGTGCCATCAAAATTTTCTCGATGGTTTTTGAGCGAAGCATTTCAGGAGATATATATAAAAGCGAAGCTTCTCCGTTTTGCACTCTTTGTATTGAGAGTGCCCTTGTGATTGGGTCTAACAGACCATTAATGGTTACAGCAGCAGTAATACCTCTATCTGCAAGATTATCTACTTGGTCTTTCATCAGCGACTGCAATGGTGAAATAACAACCGTAAGTCCATGCACAGAACGGCCTGCTATGAGTGCAGGCAATTGAAAGGTAAGCGATTTTCCACCGCCGGTAGGAAATATTGCCAGTAGCGACTTGCCTTTCACTGCTGCTTGGGCGGCCCGCTCCTGAAGTGGTTCTCCTTCATATGTGCGGAATTGTTCATATCCAAAGAATGCCTTTAAGTTATAGAGCACATTCAGCTGGGTATTACAGTAAACACAGCCTTCGTTACAACTGTTGTGGCATAAAAGCTTCACAACAAATTCTACTTCGGGATAATTGTAAAGTACCCATCCGGGAGTAATGGAGCAATAGTCGGTAGTATCTATTAGAGCTAATGCATATGCCAATTCGCACGGATATTGCTTGATCAGCATATCAAGATCAGCATGTTGGCAGATTTTTCCCTCGTAAAGGTTCCTTATTAGTTCAGACACCCCTTCATCTATATGCTCCGCACCCACCATGCTGAGAAATCCCTCAAACTCTTTCTTGCCCTTTAGCAACGAGGCAAAAAGACTGCGCTTTTCGTTCGTCAACGAATTCCAGCGTGCTATTTCGTCCATTAGCAAATCTCTTGCTTTTTCACAATCATTCACCGGATTATTCATCTGGTCGATTATCAGTTTATCGTCTTTCACAAGCCTATGGTAAGGGCGCTCCGGAAACAATAAAGGCGAAATATAAAGTGTATCGACCAAAAGCCAGCGACATGTTTTATCTATGAACAGATACTTGGCATCATGATGAATGATATTGTGTCCGCAGATATAGTCTGTATCCTTAATAAATTCAAATAATTCCTCTTTCGAAGTTTTATGATATATTGCACCATCATGGCGGAGTGCCCCAATATCATGGATTTTATGATCCTTCAAACTAATCTCAACATCTACTATGGCATATCGCGAAGCATCATATGGTACAGATGTAGTTTTATTACCGATGACATTATTTGTATCTTCAGCACTCCTAATCCCTATGAGTCTACTCCATATTGACATATGTTCAATTATAATAATTAGCTGTTATATAATTTGGATTTATTATGTGTTCGCATGGTTCTCTTATTTTTGTTTGGGTATAATAACCCATCACATACAAAGGTAAATATAAAACCGCAAAATCTGTTAAAATTACCGTTTTCTTATGATATTTATGTGTTTACATCTGTTGGCTTATTGAAAAAAGTTACTCTTGTCGACAAGAGTTGATTTACTCATAGATAATTATTTTCTGGTTTACGTTATATTTATGATATGTTCACGCAAGTCGCCGATAGAGATATTATATTGATTTTAATAAAGTTAAGCAAAAAACATTCTTATATCATCAATAAAAAACCGGTCGTGCATATTATCACGGCCGGTTTTTATTTTACTAATTTCCTTTTCTATTCAGAAAAGATAACTCACAGTTTTATTTCTTAATTACTTTGACAGCATTGCCGTTATTAACTTTCACAAAGTAAATGCCTCTTACAAGGTCATTCAGGTCTATGGTAGTGGACATAGCGTTCACATTTGCTTTCTTAGCAACCAAAGCACCCGCCAGGTTATATACATCTACCGTATTGATAATTTCTGCAGCCTCCACTTTCAATATATCAGTAACAGGGTTAGGATACATGCGTGCAGCAGGAACTTCAGAAGCTTCCACTCCACTTGTTCCGCTCATAGTCATAGTTTTGGGAGCAGGAGTGGTACAAACATTATTCTCAGTAGGCATTGCCCATACAGATAGTGCTTTACCGGATTTGGATATTGCATATAAGTTTCCGGCATAGTCAAATTCGAAGTCATCGTAACCGGCACTCGGACCTTCAAGAACAGTATGGAACTTCTTCGTTACAACCGGCATACCTTCAGCATTCATCTTATAAGTGAATACAGAAAGCCCATTATTATCACTGACTGCTACTAACGATTCTTTTTCATTTACAGCCAAACCTCCGTTCTGAGAAGATTCTATCAGGTTTGTTTCTGCGGAATTAAATACAGCATCGGAATATCTGTCACTGTAATAGAACATGGAAGGCGTTCCCGAGTTGTTACCAGAACCTGCGCCACGATACTGAGCCGCCCAGAAACCGGTCGATACCGGAACTATACTTGCATTGTCGTTTCCTACATAGCTGCTGGCAGCTTTGGAAGAAGTAGGAGCTGCTGTCCATTTAGAAGAAGTTCCGATATTATAAGTGTTGGTAAATTTCTTCCAAGCAGACGATCCCGGAGCATTTTTGTCAATTGCGTATAACTGGGTATTTTCACCGGATCCTCTTACTCCTATGGCAACAGTCTGACCGCCGACATATGTACCGCCGATTGAAAGAACTCCTGCTTCATTAGTTGCTCCTTCAAAGAGAGGAGACATGGTAAAGTCTTCCGGATTCATCACATAAATACCGGCATTGGAAGCGCTTGCATCACACAAGAACACACGTCCGTCCTCAGCGACAGCAACTTTACGAGGACCTTCACCCGAAACTCCGGTCCAGGATATGCCACCATTATGAACTGACGATACTTCACTCTGGTTGGGTTCCAGAACATAAAGACCTGTTGTCGTAGCGCCTGTAGTATTTGTTACATATACGCGACCGAAATATTTACTTTCCGGTGATTTGTCGATAGCTACTCCATTAGGAGCGTCATATTTGTAAATGGCTTTATCGTCCGACAACTTGGTAAGACGGGTCACATTTCCGGCAGTAGCGCGAATACTCCAGTTGCAAGTCGCATTGGCAGGAATATCCGATGATGCTACCGTAACATCGTTAAGACCTTTGGATTTTGCTCCCAGATTTATAGTTTTTACAACTTCTCCGGAAGCAGCGCCAGTCAAGATCAAATCAACAGATGTAGCATCTTCATTCAACTCGAAAGTAACATTGTAATTGTTACCGTTCATTTCAGATTTTAAATTATAAGCAAAGATACGAGCCGGAGAGGGATCTTGTTCCACGCCTTTTGTCGTATATTTTACAAATTGTCCGCCGGCCAGTAAATACATATTGATATCGGCATTATCAACAACACCAGCGCCGGTCATATAAGAAGGAGAAGCTACTCCGGTTATCACAGCATCTGTTACACCAATGTTTTCTGCCTTGTCAAGACCACCGGTCACGTCAAACAAATATGATTTATAGGAATAAGTTTCCCCTTGTTTTTCGCATACAGGTGCACTCATATATATCTTGTCGGCATAACGGAAATAATTGGAACCGTAAGATTCCACTGGTATATCACCCGAAAAGCTTCCGTATTCTACAGCATCGTTCGTTTCCCAAGATATTCCGAATTCTTTCGGTGCGATGGCTGATCCGTCTACTATGATACGGTCTATAGCCAACGGAGACAATGTCATTTGTGCATCTTCACCGAATTGATTTTCCTCATATATCGTAGCATTATGCTGGGTAGCCGAAACTTTTCCGTCTTTTACGATCCAACATACATATTTGACACCGTAATCGGTATTCCAAGCATCTCCGGCATGAGAGTCAAAATAGAATTTAAACTCTTTGCTGGTACCGCTAATAGCGATAGTATTGGCGATAAAATTGGAATAGTTATTTCCTGCTGCGGCCAGGCTCTCAGAAGTATTGGTCGGCAATGTCAGCAATACTTCAGGAGTAGCGTCTTCTAATGCTCCGCCTTCGGCAGCTTGCCATTTATACATGTAGAAGTCACCCGTCTGATAGCCGTTGTTTTCTCTACCGATTACCGTTGAATTGGTTCCCAGTAAAACACCGTCCATGGTGAAAGCGATATCCGACAGAACATAAGGATATTTCTTTCCGTTAAATCCTTCGGTCTTGATACCTGCAGTACTCATTTCTTTGACAAGAGACCCGGTAACAGGATCGATAACGAGAAGTTTAGGAGCTTTTTCAGCGTCTACGGCCAATACATAATATTTACCGTCACGAAGAATAGCCCGGCGAATTTTCAGATCCTTCAAAGCTTCAATCGATTCCAGATTGCTTTCTTTCATGAATTTATAAGAGCTTGCAGCGGCAATATCACCATCTTGTACGGGATGGGGATAGTCCTCAACTTCGGGTATAATTTCTTCTTCCGACGGTTTCTCATGAGAAGTATCGGTCAATCTCTTATTAGTGAAAGCCGTTTCGTTAGCCACAACTTCTATTTCTTCTGTTTCGGGCCAGAAACCTGGTATGTCATACACGAGTTTATAGGTACCCGGAGTCAGATCGGAAAATACGAACAAACCGTTATATTCCTTATCCGTCGTATATTCTCCGACTTTATTCCCGTCTTTATCCTGCAGCACGACCGTTACGTTATTCAAAGGATTATATGCATCGACCGTATTCGGTTTGTAATTATACAAATTATGTTCCAGCGTATTATTTTTATCTTTTACGGTACCCATGATATAACCTTTGGTTTCGCTGTTATCACCGAACCAGGCGCGGATGGCACGTGAATATCTTACGCCTTCCTGACGACAGTAATCTTTGTTCAGCAAACGCTGACGCTCGGGCTGATAGGTGTGAAAACAGCCTTCGCTCAGAAAACCGTCGCACCCGTGTTTCAATACACCCAGATAACCGGTATACCCCAATCCATTGGTCGAAGAACTTCCGTAAAACGTAATATCCCCACGGCTGTTATTGGATGTAGCGGCAGTATAAGCGGAATGGTAAGTCACACCATTCTTAGCCACATACTTCCAGGCGTCCTGTGCCATAGCTTTTGCATTAACAAGACCGTTACCTGAGGCATCATCGGTTCCCCGGTATAATAACAGAGGATAATTGGTAACCGAACCTTCACTGGCTGCATTACTATGGATAGAAATAAAATAGTCCATATTATTCGACTCCACATCCTGGCAGATAACCGACAGTGTTACCACTTGCTGGTTTCCGTCATTACTCGGAGCTGTCTCTATCTGATCGTTTGGAGTTTTATTCTTATCCCCTTCCGATACATAACCGTTCTTCGTACGGGACATTTTTATAAAACCGACTCCGGCTTTCTGCAATACATTCCGCAAAGTCAAACCTTTCGTAAGGTCGGTATTCGTTTCGAAAAAGCCCATTGTATCCATCTGGGCGTAGTTTATTGTTGCCATCGGACGGTCATTTGCAGTCCATCCGCCATGACCGGGATTTATATATACGCGTGCCTGGGAAAATTCAGGAACATTACCTGCCGCACTGGCTGCAAATGCCATCGACATTCCTACGCAGGCTATCAGTAGTTTTCTTAGTTTCATAGTCGTCGATTATTTTGTGGTTTTTACTTGCATCAGGAACACTTTACCGTCGGCCGTATTATATACGATTTTCGAAGCATCGGCCGATGCACAGGGATACATAGATATGGATGATTCATCGGTCAAATCGGTACGAACTTTGCCATTCGCACTTACGGCAACGATCTTGGAAGATGTAACAATTTCACCGTTATCATAATCGACCATACCTACCGTCCAGTCATTACCCATCCACTTCGGTGCACGCATTACACCTAATGAAACGGGATTACTACCATCCAGATTGCTTACATAAGCTTTGCCGTAATCCATAACATAATAAAGTAATTTTTTTCCGTCGGGAGAAACCGAAGGCCAAAGGTAACTTACCTCGGTTCCGGCAGGGGATACCTGACGGGTAGTACCGTCTACGGTTACATAGAGTTGCCCGTCTTTAATACTGGCAACTGCCGGTATACGGGACAACTTGCTACCGGACATTTTTTTAGACAGAAGTTTTCCGTCGTTAACAGCTAATACAGTACCTTCTTTTACTGCAACGCCCTGAAGATCACGGGTAGCTTTTACCAGTTCACTTTTCTTTCCGGTATTTACATTCACACTTTTCAGTGTCGTGTAACGAAGCTTTCCTTTATACTCGCGGTTCCGGTAAACAACAGTACTTCCGTCGGAAGAAATCTCAACTCCGAATCCGGAACCTTTGTCCGTCGTCAAAGTCGTCATTTTCTTCGTAGCCAAATCATACTTTTGAAGGCCATTCATGTCACTATTCGTCAAAACCAGGAAATCTCCGGCAGGACTCAATACCGGAAGATAATTGCTCCCGGAAGGAATAGGAAGCTGTTCATTGCTGACAACCGATATTCCCTGAGAAAAAGCCAGCTGACTCGCGAATACGAGCAACGCTAAGATAGGTTTTTTCATAATTGGATAATTTAAAGGTTAATAATAAAGATTGATTTTATTTTATAATATATTCTATAAAGCAAGTTTTTCATAGCCACACTATCTATCAACTCTTGTGTTTTTCCATCTCCCAACTGATAATTCCGGCTTTTTTACTTTTCACTCAATCAGCTCACTGTCCTTTTTCGCAAAAAAGAACTTCATCGTGCTCTCAGATTTCAAGGATAAACGTACAAGATTTTATTGACAGATACAAATTTTCAGATTGTTTTTTATCTTTTTTTCATTTCTTCTAAAAAAGAAAAAAACAAGATAAAAAAACTCCGAAATAAAAATAAGATATTAAAACCAAACAGAAAAAACGATAAGAAATATTATTCAAAAAAAAGACGAGCCTAAAAAGGTTCGTCTTTATATACTATCTCTACTTATATTAAAGAATATATTGAGAACTGATAGATTGGTTCTCGTAAACGCGGCGAATTGTATCGGCAAACATATCGGCAATCGTAATTACATGCACTTTATCGCACTCTTTACAATAAGGAATACTATCGGTAAATATCATTTCTTCCATAGAAGATTCCGTTACGCGTTCGGTAGCCGGGCAACTCATAACCGCATGACTGGCTATAGCCCTCACAGAAAGGGCTCCTTTATTTTTCATCAGATCTGCGGCTTTGGTTATAGTTCCGGCCGTATCTACCATATCATCAATGAGTATTACATTTTTACCCTCTACATCTCCTATCACAGTCATACTTTCCACCACATTTGCCTTAGCACGTTGTTTATGGCACAACACAAGAGGAACACCGAAATGCTTCGCATACGTGCTGGCACGTTTAGATCCTCCCACATCGGGAGTAGCGATAACCATATTCTCCAGATTTAAAGATCTGATATAAGGGATAAATACAGAAGAAGCATACAAATGGTCCACAGGGACATTGAAAAATCCCTGAATCTGATCGGCATGCAAATCCATAGTAATAAGCCGGCTGATACCAGCAACACTTAACAGGTCGGCAATCAACTTGGCTCCGATGGAAACACGAGGTTTGTCTTTACGATCCTGACGTGCCCATCCGAAATACGGAATTACGGCAATAATCGATTTCGCAGAAGCACGTTTAGCCGCATCCACCATCAGTAACAATTCCATAAGGTTATCGGAATTCGGGAAAGTAGACTGCACCAGATAAACCTGGCAACCTCTTATTGATTCTTCAAACGAAACGGAGAACTCGCCGTCGGCAAAATGCTGGATATTCATATTACCCAGTTCACAACCTAAGCTCTTACATATTTTTTCCGCCAAATACCGTGAATTAGTACCGGAAAAGACCTTAAAGGGAGGTGTTTGACTCATGAGGTTTTTGATATAAAACGAAGTTTGTATAATTTTTCTGCAAAGTTACTATTTCTATTCTTAAATAATCCCTGAACCTATTATTTTTTTATCTCTACTCCTATATTTTTTTGAACGGCTTTCCATACGACAGCTCCGTATGCGTCAACTCTCGTTTCAAAAGGCATATCGGGATATATTTTTTTAGTATCTTCATCCCCCGACAATAATTCTTCACATTTGAATATTCCTTCCTGTAAAGCCATGACCGAAAAGGCATGAGCCGGTATATTCACTTTTACCGAGACAGGACGGGAAGAAAAATTAACCACGATTACCAGCAACGTTTTTTTCCCTCTACGTAAAAATGCGAATTGACGGTGTGCATTAAAATCAGGATTATCATAATTGACGTACATAAGATCGAAAAAGGAACCTTCCGATATCGCATCTTCTTTATTGCACAAAAGAAGAACTTTCTGATACAGCTTTCTCAGTTTTTTTTCTCCGGCCGTCAGCTTAGCCGAATTGAATTTTCCTTTATTATTCCATCGGGCTATCGTAGGTACGGTCCAATAATCGAATATGGTAGTACGGCCGTCTTCACCACTGAATCCTTCAGCATCCATCCCGCGCTCTCCCAGTTCTTGTCCGAAATACATCATGAACGGGCATACGCTTATCATCGCAGACACAACCAAAGCCGGAAGAACTTTTCCTGCATCGCCCGCAAAAAAAGGAGATGCAAAGCGTTGTTCATCGTGATTTTCAAGAAAATTCAGCATGCTATGGTTTATTCCGTCCACCGATTGCCAGCATTGTGTCAACAAAGAAGCCGAGGCATTGTGACAAAGTACGGCTTTAAGTGTATCGTACAGCCCTACTTTATCGTATAAATAATCGAATTTTCCATTATGTATATAATTCCTGTATTCTCCTTGATTATATATCTCTGCAATAAACAGGATACCGGGATATTGCTTTTTAACTTTCGGGATCGCCCATCCCCAAAACTGAACGGGAACCATCTCTGCCATATCACAACGAAAAGCATCTACTCCTTTTCCTGACCAGAATAGAAGAATATCCAACATTTTTATCCATGTATCGGGTATCGGGTCAAAAACACGGTGACGCCCATGCATATAATCCACACCGTAATTGAGTTTTACCGTCTCATACCAGTCATTTTTGCATGGATACGCTCCGAAGCAGTCGTTTCCCGTGGCTTTGGCAGGATATTCATGATATGCATTCTTTCCCTCTCCTACATAGAACTGGGGAACCAGTTCCTGACGGGGTATATAGTAAAAATTATTACGGGAAGAAAAATGTACCGATGTATCGTCATCCTCTCCGAGATCTTTCACACCGGCCGGTTTAGCATCCGAAACATAATGCCGGGCTACGTGGTTGGGTACAAAATCAATTATAACTCCCAGTCCCTGTTGATGAGTACGCTGTACTAAAGCTTCGAATTCCTTCATGCGACCAGGAACATTTACCGCCAGATCAGGATCTATATCATAATAATCTTTTATGGCATAAGGCGAACCCGCTTTGCCTTTAACAATATAAGGATTGTCCTTATCTATACCATATAAAGAATAATCGGTAGCCGTCGCATGTTCTATGACTCCTGTAAACCACACATGTGTAGAGCCTAAAGAACGGATACTCTTTAACGCTTCTGCTGTAATATCATTCAGTTTACCAACCCCGTTCCCGGACAAATCACCATCAGGTATTACATTTTCGGTCGTATTTCCGAACAAACGGGTAAACATCTGATATATAATCATTTTTTTTTTCATATCGTCAATTCCATTTTTTTCCTGTTAGTGTTGAATGAAAGAACAGTCATCGTTCTCTGATAACCGGCATTGGCTATTTCTCTCAAATCTTCCAGATCAAATATATTATATTCGGAAGCTTCCTTCACTTGTACAAGCACATCGCACAATCTCATATCCATAAACGTATTTCCTTTAGATATAAAACTATAAGAACGTTGCGCAATTCCTAATATACTTTGTTTATAGGTCCTGGCCACCAAAGGACTTACATTTACACCTATGATGATATCGCAACTCTGACGCACAGGGGTTACCGGCAGATTACGCAAAACGCCCCCATCTACATAATTCACGCCTTCAATATTTACAGGACTGAAAAGAATAGGGATACTACAGGATGCGCATATTCTTTCAACGATCTCGCCCGAAGTAAAAGATACCAGTTTACCGTTATCGAGATCGGTAGCAGAAACGACAAGAGGAATGGATAAGTCTTCCAGCCGTTTTGTTCTCAGATTTTTTCCCAAAAAATTACGGAAACGGTCTATTTTAAAAAAGCCGGCCCGTGGAATAGTCAGTTCGGCCAGATCGGAAAAACTTAATTTTGAAAACAAATCGAGCATCTCGTCGGGAGAATAGCCATCGGCATATAATGCCCCGATTAATGAGCCGGCACTTACTCCGGAAATAAGGTCGGGACGAATGCCCAGTTCTTCCATCGCTTTCAAAGCTCCCACATGGGCAAAGCCCTTCGCTCCTCCTCCGCTGAGAGCCAACCCCAGGTGATAAGGCTTTATTCCGGTCAATGCAGTACTGCTTTGCTCTTCCATATTACTTCATTATCGTTGATAAATATCGTTATGCGAAGATAACAATATTTCCCTGAACTCAGAATCGTTCAGCCGTGAAATAACCTATACATATTTAATAAACAACAAAAATAGAATATTTTTTATTTGTGAATCGAAATCCGATTACTTACCTTTGTATTATTCTTTTTTAGAAAACCTGTATCAATTTACGTAAAATAATCTTATTGATCGAGATGGAGGAAGACATAAAGAAAGCTTGTGAAATTATGGAGGGGGGAGGTATTATTTTATACCCTACCGACACCATTTGGGGAATCGGTTGCGATGCAACTAATGAAAAAGCGGTAAAACGGGTATATGACATAAAAAAAAGAGCTGATAATAAAGCAATGATCGTATTGACTGACCGGCCTTCGAAGCTCGAGTTTTATATCCGTGAAGTTCCTGATATTGCTTGGGACTTACTGGATGCGGCAGACAAACCTCTTACCGTAATTTATGACGGGGCCCGTAACCTGGCACCGAACCTTATCGGGGAAGACGGAAGCATAGGCATACGTATAACTAAAGAAGAATTCTCAAAAAAATTATGCGAACGTTTTCGTAAAGCGGTCGTTTCTACTTCGGCAAATATCAGCGGAGAAGCTGCTCCAAAATGTTTTGCCGATATAACGGATGAAATTAAAAATGCAGTGGATTACGTTGTAACCATACGCAGGGACGAAAACGCACCTGCAAAACCATCCAGTATTATTAAACTGGGAACCGGTGGTATTATAAAAATCATACGCGATTGATAAACAGAAAACAACAACAAATAAAATATGTCGTTGGGGATTTCATAGCCTCCAACGTAACTTGGTTTTTATTTAATCTGTTGAGATATTATTTTGTAGCATTTGTCAATTTCAAATCTTTACAAGTTTATTTATCTTCCTGGCGCGTTATAGAAGGACAGATATTTTTTCCTGTACTGATGATGGCTATTTATTATTTTTCCGGCTATTATAACCAGCCCTTTTTCAAATCCCGCCTTCAGGAATTTTTCACATCTCTTTCTTCTACCGTCATTTGTGCCATTCTTATATTTTTCATCGCTCTTATCAATGACGTAATGCCATTCCGCAAGGATAATTACGAACTCATATTGGGACTTATCGGAATTCAGTTCACTTGTATCTACATATCAAGAGCCTGGATAACATCTTATGCCACAAAAAAAATTCATAAACGAATATGGCAATTCAACACATTGGTCATCGGAGCAGGAAAATCGGCTGTCAAGTTTTATAACGAACTGGAGCAAATGAAAAAATCCATGGGATACAACATTGTCGGGTTCGTACAGCTTCCCAAGGAAAAAACACAAACATTACCCCGTCCTGTCTATTCCCTGGAAAACATAAGCGAAATTATTGAAGAAATGAACATCAAGGAGCTTATTATTGTCCCCGACAGTTATAACCGTCAACAACTGCACTTCATTATAAACCGTCTATATCCTCTTGATCTTCCTATAAAATTGAGATTGAACGATTTCGAGCTTATTTCTTCGCGGGTAAAACTTACGAATATATACGGAACCCCCCTGGTAGATATGACAAGCTGCGTAGCTTCCGATTCGTATAAGAATATAAAAAGGGGACTGGACATTTTATTGTCTTGTATAGCTCTTGTTTTGATTGCTCCTGTCATGGCAATTCTCGCCATATATATAAAAAAGGATTCCAAAGGTCCTGTATTTTACCGTCAGGAGAGGATAGGCTACAGACATAAACCTTTTATCCTGTATAAATTACGAACGATGAGACAGGATGCCGAAACGGAAGGACCGGCTCTTTCGAGCGAAAACGACACACGTATTACCCGTATAGGACATATTCTACGCAAATACCGGTTTGACGAACTACCTCAGTTCTGGAATGTATTAAAAGGAGATATGTCCATCGTCGGTCCCCGCCCCGAACGGGAGTTTTTTATCCGGAAAATCATGGAGAAAGCTCCGTATTATACTTTATTATACCAGATAAGACCGGGTATTACTTCCTGGGGAATGGTCAAGTTCGGCTACGCCCGCAATATAGATGAAATGATAAAACGACTCAAATTCGATATATTATATTTAGAGAACATGTCCATGCTGGTAGATATGAAAATAATTATCTACACCATTAAGACAGTGATTACAGGAAAAGGGATCTGATGAAAGAAGATATTACAATAGAAAAAGATTGGTTTCTCAGGTTACTTATTTGGAGAGAGAAACATCTGAAAGAAAGAAATTTCATTCTTATTCTGAGTTTCATAATAGGCATATTCACCGCGGCTGCCACTTTGCTGCTGAAATATCTTATACACACCATCCAGAACTTACTTACCGACCATCTGTCCGTGGACGGGGCTAATTATCTCTATTTGATATATCCCGTTATCGGTATTTTATTGGCTGGACTTTATGTAAGATATGTAGTAAAAGATGACATCAGTCATGGTGTCACCCGCATATTATATGCCATATCACAAAAGAAAAGCCGGCTGAAACCTCACAATATGTATACTTCGGTCATTGCCAGTTCCATTACCATCGGATTCGGTGGTTCGGTAGGAGCCGAAGCACCAATCGTATATACCGGAGCGGCTATAGGTTCCAATATAGGACGATTGTTCCGGCTGGATCAGCGGGTATTGATGCTACTTGTCGGGTGCGGCTCGGCTGCAGCTATCGCCGGTATATTCAAAGCACCTATCGCCGGGATGCTTTTTACCTTGGAAGTTTTAATGGTAGACCTTACGACCACATCGGTACTCCCTCTGCTCGTTTCTTCTATTACCGCCGTTACCGTGTCTTATATTTTCACCGGATATAATGCCGAGTTCAGTTTTGTCCAAACCGAAGAATTTGTGGCCGGACGTATTCCATACGTTATCGTACTGGGTGTTTTCTGCGGATTCGTATCTCTTTATTTTACCCGTGTTATGAACCGGATGGAAAACATCTTCAGAAAAATAGGGACTCCATGGAAAAAATTCGCGTTCGGTTCCGTTATATTAAGTCTTTCCATATTTTTACTGCCGCCTTTGTACGGTGAAGGATATGAATCTATCCTGCAGCTTTTAAGCGGACATTATGAAGAAATAACACAGGGCAGTTTATTTTACGCCGGCCGGGAACAGGCATGGAATATGATCTTAATATTAAGCTTGGTTATTTTAGTTAAGGTTTTCGCCACCAGTGCGACCAACGGTGGCGGCGGAGTAGGTGGAACATTTGCTCCCAGCCTCTATGTGGGATGTTTTGCCGGTTTCTTTTTTGCTTACACGTTGAATCATATAGGCATGCCTATGGAATTATCTGCCAAGAATTTTGCCCTTATGGGGATGGCCGGTGTCATGGCCGCAGTTATGCACGCCCCACTGATGGCCATATTCCTTACTGCCGAACTGACGGGAGGATATGAATTATTTCTTCCTCTTATGATAACCTCGACCGTAGCTTACGCCACTATAAAAATATTCGAACCTCATAGTATCTATACAATGCGTCTGGCAAAGAAAGGCGAACTGCTGACCCATCATAAGGATAAAGCCGTACTCACCTTATTGAAAATGGACAGTGTGATCGAAAAAGATTTTCTTACCGTACAACCCGATATGACATTGGGAGATATGGTGAAAGTCATTTCCCAGTCACACCGTAATATATTTCCCGTGACCGACCGGAACAATAAAATGCTGGGGATAGTGCTTTTAGACGACATACGCAATATCATGTTCCGGCCAGACCTATACAAACGCATGTACGTGCGTAAATTCATGGTCTCTCCCCCAGCAAAAATAGAGGTAGGGATGAGCATGGAACAAGTAATGAAAACATTTGATGAAACAAATGCCTGGAATTTACCGGTCGTTGAGAACAATGAATATGTAGGTTTTGTTTCCAAATCGAAAATATTCAATTCCTACCGGCGCGTGCTGGTCCATTTTTCACAGGATTAAACACGATTGCAATTTAAACCCGATTAAAAGAAATAAAGTAAATATTCCGAAACAGAAAGTTCGCAGAATATTATTATCACTTTGTAAAAACGACAAAAAGATGACGAAAGAAGAATTACGTATCGTATATATGGGTACTCCCGATTTTGCAGTAGAAAGTCTGCGCCGCCTGGTAGAAGGGGGCTATAACGTGGCTGGTGTCATTACGATGCCGGACAAACCGGCCGGACGGGGACATAAGATACAATATTCCGCCGTAAAACAATATGCCCTGGAACAAAATCTGAAATTGCTGCAACCTGTAAAATTAAAGGATGAAGAGTTTCTGAATGAATTACATTCGTTAAAAGCAGATCTGCAAATTGTCGTGGCTTTCAGAATGCTCCCCGAAGTCGTGTGGGATATGCCCAAATTGGGAACATTCAATCTCCATGCTTCACTCTTACCTCAATACAGGGGTGCTGCTCCTATTAACTGGGCGGTTATTAACGGAGACAAGAAAACCGGAGTAACCACGTTCTTTCTCACCCACGAAATAGATACAGGACGCGTTATCCAGCAAAAAAGCATACCTATTGCCGAAACCGACAATGTAGGCATAGTTCACGACAAACTTATGACGATGGGAGCAGAGATGGTTCTCGAGACCGTAGATTCTATCCTTGCCGGTACGGTAAAATCAATAGAACAGGATACCATGATTTGCGAAGAACCGCTACGTCCGGCTCCCAAAATATTTAAAGAGACCTGCCATATTGACTGGAATGCTCCCGCTGAACAAATATATAATCTCATACGGGGGTTATCGCCTTATCCTGCAGCCTGGACCGAAATGGAAACTCCCGACGGTACTTGCTATAGTGTGAAGATATTCGAAACAGAAAAAATACACACCTCACATTCTTTTAATCCCGGAAAGGTCTTTACCGACGGGAAAAAATATATAGATATCGCATGTAAAGACGGATATATAAGATTAAAAGAACTACAACTGGCCGGAAAAAAACGACTCCGCACGGAAGAATTATTGCGAGGATTCAATATCACGAACGATTTCATCTGCCTATAGTATGAATCTTCCGAGGAATCCCAAACGACTCCTTTTTTCGATCCTGGGAACTCTGAGCTTTATTCTCGGTTTCCTGGGGTTATTCATTCCGGTGCTGCCCACTACTCCTTTCTGGCTGCTTACGGCTTACTTATATATGAGAAGTTCGCAACGTCTATACGACCGTGTTATGAAAATTCCCCTATTCCGGCATACTGTATTGAATTTTCAGGTTTACAGGGCTATCCCCTTGAAAATAAAAATCATATCTATTACTACGATGTGGCTCACCATAGCCCTGTCGATATGGCTGGTACGAATATTATGGATTCAGATGCTCCTGATCGGGATCACTATTGCCGTCACTATCCATATATTATCTTACAAAACATTGAAGTAACCGGCAATATTGACAATATTAAAACAATAAAAGGTAACGGGGCCTACACCTCGTTACCTTTTATCGATCTTAAAAAACAACAAATGTTATTTGATGAGTTTCTTTAAAAGAGGAATCATTTTGTCTGCATAGCGTCGAAAACCTATATCGGTATAATGAATACCGTCTACCGTTCCTTCTTCATCATATCCGACAATACCTTCACAAGTCATATAATACAAATTTTTCTTATTTTCTTTTTTCAAAGCTTTAAAAGCATCATGAAGAGCTGCATTCTTTTCCGGAAGATATTTTTTAAAGAAAGTATTATATTGGGAATACGGATACAGAAGTCCTTCTACCATAACTATAGGCACTTCAGGACGTTTTTCACGAAGGTATTTTACAAAATTATAAGCTCTTTCTTTTACATCGTTCAAGGTACAATTAGGTATACAGTCTATTATATAGCAGTTCACATCCATTTTAGCCAAAGCTTCTGCCATTACCATATCCAGTTTTCCCTCGCCGCTGAAACCCAGATTGATAAATTCGCAATCCAAATCCCGGCACATTATATTACTGTAGCACATTCCGGGACGTGTAGCGCACCCTCCTTGTGTAATGCTGGTTCCATAAACGACTATTTTCTTTTCTTTGCGCGGAGAATCCACTTTCGGCTGCATCAATGTTGCAGTACTGTCCACTCCTATTTCCAGGCTTAATACTCCGTCATACAAAGGCAGAAACAGCATAAACTCCCGTTCTTCAGGTTCCATATTCTCCACCAGCACAAATGTCTGTTCTTTTCCTTTCGGACGGGTTGCATTCACGAATTGCCATTTGCCTTCATCGTTCAGGCAATACAGGTCAAGTCCTTTTATACCTACAAATGACATGTGGTTCATTGAGAAATTCCACCTTAACTCCATTTTGGTTGCGATGCTGGTAGAATTGGTACGAAACCGGATACCTATACCGCTCGTATTTTTAGAACGTTGCCATAAATCGGGCCGTACACTGTCTTTCATGCTCAAAGGTAGACGATCGAAAGGCTCTTCCAATCCTTGAGAAAACCCTTGGTTAATTACCCGGAAATCAAGTGCATTTTCAAAACGCTGATTCTGTGCACCGGCAACACAGGCCCATAATAAGCATACTGAAAGCACAATAAAATGTCTTGTTTTCATAGTTATTTGTGAATGTTTGTTCTTAATCTATAATAAGGTGCAAGATAATAATTAAAATTTATAATATACTCATATGCACTCAAAAATTAAGAAAACATTTCTTTATGAACTTCTCCTCTTTATTTTCCGTTAAGAGCAAAAACAGAAGTATGAAATTTGACCATATCAAACTTTATTCTCTTTGTATTCTGGTAGGAGCCGTTACCGGACTCATCACTGTTCCCTACCGCTATCTGCTTGTCAAAATGGCTGCCTTACGAGATATTCTTTTCGCACCGCATCATTTCTGGATATTGCATATCATTATAATCGCGGGCATGTGGTGCGTCGCCATGGGTATACATTTCCTGGTCAAAAAGTACCCTGTCATCTCGGGTAGCGGCATACCTCAGACCGAAGGAGCCATTTACGGACGATTCGCATTTAAACACGCTTTTAAAACTCTGCTGGCAAAATTCGCGGGAGGAGTAGCTGGTATCGGAATGGGATTATCCATGGGACGGGAAGGTCCTTCGGTACAAATGGGAGCTTTCGTCGCTAAACTTATAGGTAAATGGGGAAAAGCCGGTGTTGCCGAACAGCGCTACTTACTTACGGGAGGAGCAAGTGCAGGTTTATCTTCTGCATTTACCGCACCTCTGGCTTCTTCTATTTTTGTTATTGAGGAAATGGAAAAATTCGATTCGGTAAAAATCGCCATTACTTCATTACTGGCCGCAATTATTTCGGGATGGATGGCGAGTATTGTATTCACCACTAATCCGTACGCCCTCATTAATACTTCATATCCCACCGAATTAGGAACAGCCGGTATGTTCATTGCGTTCGTCGCATTCTCTCTTATACTCACAGCAATAGGAAAATCGTTCAATTATTTGTTACTGGAATTTCAGAAACGGTATAGCGAAAGTCCTATTCCCGCATGGCTGAAATTACTCGGCATTATGGTTATCACCTATATCCTGGGATATTATATGAGCGGCCTGGTAGCCGGAGGGGAAACTTATCTATTGGAAGAAGGTCTGGCGGACAAGGCTATTTTCACGCTCGCAATAGTTATCATTATAAAACTGGTGTTCACTACTTTGTGTTATTCTACGGGGTTCCCGGGCGGTATATTCCTACCTTTACTGGTAATCGGGGGGCTCACCGGAAAACTTTTCGCGCTTATTCTGATAAAATTAGGGTATATAGCACCCGAACATTTCGGGTTCTTTATGATAATAGGCATGAGTGCTTTGTTCGCGACAGTAGTACGTTCTCCCATAACGGGACTTGTACTGATACTGGAAATGACCGCAAAATTCGAAGCATTATTCCCGATGATCGTTGTAGTAGGTTTTACTTATTTCATCAGTGAAATGTTCCGCGTTAAACCCGTATATGATATGTTATACCAAAGACTGTTGCCTGCAGATATTAAAACGGATGAATCACGTTTGACAATACCGTTCGAAATTTCAGAAGGCGCATATATGGAAGGAAAATGTAAAAATGAAATCGAATTACCGGCCGGCTGTAAAATCGTATCTATTGTACGTAATCAAACCTGCTTGAGAGATAACGTCCCCTTAATACCCGGAGACAGAATAGAAATAAACCTGTATTCGCACGACCTTGAAAAACTCTTCAGAGTATTTAGAAGTATGGCAAACGAATAACCGTTAAAACATATCGGACAAACCCAGAACGGCCAGAATAATCCGTATTTTTCCATAGGAGAGTGTTCCGTCAAGGGCTTCATAAATAGGTTTCAACTCTCCATTTCCTTTTTTGGAAACATGGGCGACAGACAATATTTCATCGGGCGTAACTAATTTTTTCCAGTCCTTATAGCGCCCCTCTCCTATTAACTGCGCCACATGGCTGCAAACTGTCGTTTCCTGCAGATTTCGCATAGAAGCTATTTCTTCCAGATTTTTTCCCTGTCCGAGCAAATATAATGTTTCTTCCAGAGAATCTCCTTTCCTCGCCGATTTTTCACCTGTTTCTTTGCGAATAAGAGCAATAAAATCTTTACCGTATTTAGCCACTTTTGCCTCTCCTACTCCACTTATCCCGGCAAGCTGGGATATTGATACCGGTTTCTTTTCTGCCATTTCGTACAATACTTTATCGGTAAATATGACATAGGCCGGTTTTCCTTCTTCGGTAGCGATCTTTAATCTGAGCAGTCTCAAAGACTCGAACAATTGTTCCTCCAACGAAAGGGATTCTTTTATCTGCTCTTCTTTTTTTATTCGTTTATTCTTCGGTCTCTCCTGTTCTTCCGTTACTTCACAAAGCCATACAACCGTTTCTCCACGCAAGACCTTCCAGCCAGTAGAAGTAACCCTGAGTATATTATGGTCGTTGTAAGCAATTTCATAATATCCCAGTTGTAACATCTGCAACAGATATCCTTGCCATTGATGGTAGCTGTATGCGGCTCCTGCCCCAAAAGTCCTGATACGGTCATATCCGGCACTTAGCAGATCGAACCGCCGTGAACCTCTTAAAATATCTATCAGCATATTAAATCCGGTCTTTTCTCCGGTACGCACCATAGCACTCAACGCCTTTTGCGCAATTTCGGTTCCGTCGAAACGGACAGGCGGATGTTTGCAGACATCGCAATTACCGCAATCATGCTCGTATGCTTCCCCGAAATAGCTTAATAATATTCGCCTGCGGCAAACAGGAGACTCGCAATATTGCTGCATGCGCCTTAATTTCTCCCTGTTTACGGTACTTTGCCCGCTGTCTTCGGCAAACCGGGAAAGCATAACAACATCTCCTAATGAATAGAATAATAATGTATCGGCCGAAAGACCGTCCCGCCCGGCACGTCCTATTTCCTGATAATAACACTCCATGCTTTTAGGCATATTATAATGTATTACCCAGCGGACATTCGATTTATCAATTCCCATCCCGAAAGCAATAGTGGCGCATACCACCCGTATTTCATCGTTCAAGAAACGGTTTTGCACATCTTCTCTTAATTGAGCCGACAATCCGGCATGGTAGGAAGATGCCATAATACCATATTGCACAAGTTCCTGTGCCACTTTCTCCGTATTATCTCTGCTCAGACAGTAAATAATCCCGCTTTGCCGGGGATGATTTTCCAGAAAGGAGAGTATTTCTTTTATTTTTTTCGGTTTGGAGTATCCCGCCCGTACATGTAAACTTATATTCGGACGATCGAACGATGAAATGAAAATGCGGGGATCTTCCAATGCCAGCTGTTGTATAATATCGCCTTTCGTCAATTTATCGGCCGTAGCAGTGAGTGCCATGACAGGGACTTCCGGAAAACGGGAACGAATCACGGATAGCCGGGTATATTCGGGCCTGAAATCATGTCCCCATTGAGAAACGCAATGAGCCTCATCTATCGCAAAAAGAGAAACATTCATTCCTTGTAACCAAAAGTCCATATCTCCCAATAACCTTTCCGGAGATATATACAATAATCGAAAGCGTCCCAGTAAAGCCTGCTCGCGTATACTACGGTTTTCGGCGTCTCCTTGCATACTATTCAATGCTGCCGCCGGAATCCCGTTGGCCTGTAAAGCATCTACCTGATCTTTCATCAAAGAAAGCAAGGGTGAAATTACAATGACCGTTCCCGGTAACAATAATGCAGGTAATTGATAGCAAAGGGACTTCCCGCCTCCGGTAGGCATAAGTACCAGCGTATCTTTCCCTTCCAGAGCAGCCCGGATAATCTCGGCCTGATAAGGCCGGAACGTATCATAACCGTAATATTTTTTCAGAAATCCGGCAGCTTGTCCCAAAAGTTCATCGACAGACATTCTACTTTGTTCAGAAGGCATTCTTCTCTCCTTTAACGGCATTATATAATGTCAGAAATATAATTTTGATATCCAACCAGAAATTCCAGTTCTCAAGATACCATACGTCATATTCCACTCGTTTCTCCATCTGCCATAATTCACGGGTCTCTCCTCTATATCCGTTTACCTGTGCCCAGCCGGTTATACCGGGTTTAATAAGATGACGCAGCATATATTTATCTATAATCTGAGAATAATCCTGTGTATGCTTCACCATATGGGGACGGGGGCCTATGACCGACATGTCGCCCATAAAAACATTAATAAACTGTGGTAATTCATCCAGACTGGTCTTTCTCAGGAACTCACCTATCCGCGTTTTCCTGGGATCATTCTTTGTAGCTTGCAAAGTATCGCTGCAATCGTTTACTTTCATGGTACGGAATTTATAACAGGAAAATTCCTGACCTCTGAAACCGGTCCTTCTCTGCTTGAAAAATACAGGACCGGGGGAAGATAATTTGACAGCTATGGCAATGGGTAAAAAAAGAAAAGGGGAACATAAAAGGACAACAGATGAGAATATGATATCAAATGCCCTTTTAATACCCGAATTCAAAGGATTTTGCAAGGGTTCTTCCCGAACGGAAAAAACAGGAACGCGTCCCATCATCTGGAAGTGCAGACGACGTAACATATATTTACTGGCTTCGGGTACGATAAAAAAGGAAACCGTATTCGCCTCGGAGAATTTCAATAACCGAAGGATACGAACATCCTGAGTAGAAGGCAAGGCACAATATATTTCATCTATATTATTCTTCCTTACATAGTCCTCTACATCATCAACGACTCCTTTATACATAGGAATTTCATCTTTTCGAGAGAGGTTATCATCAAAGAATCCCATAAATTTATATCCGTAGCCTATATCGGATTGCAATTCATTATAAAGCAACAATCCTGTCTTTCCGGCGCCTACTATAATAACTCTTTTAAAATTGTAACCTTTACTCCTGTAATATTTCAGTATTTTACGGGAAGATACCCACCACAGGCATATCACCATAAAAAAGATGGAATAATATTCCACTAAAGTAGTAGAATGAATACCATCCAGTTTAAGGAAAGAGAGTAAAGCGATAAAAATAAGAGCATGAACAGCTATTGCCTGGGTGGCATTTATAAGTACATGGTCTATATATACAATCCTCCGGTTATGTATACCGGAAAAAATCATTACTACAGGAAAATAAGCGAAATTAAGCAAAAGCCACACCAGTTTATTCCTGAACTCGGAATCTTCGCTCCCCCATATACAGACCAAAGCGTATACCAGATTAAGGCACAAAAAGTCTATAACGACAATCAATGACCGTAACAAGTATCCGTACCGTCCTCTCGATTCCATAGCAAGATTAAAAATTTAAATTATATCACTACATCGTTCCCCATCTTCCGGCGGTCTTCTCCGGATATAGATGGGAACTTTATCGCAGATCATCAAAAAACCTGCGATAAAGATATTTTCAGCATAAACCTCCGGCTATGGGAGATCTTGCGTTTATTATAAATTCTGGTCTATAACTTCGATCTTTTGAACAATAAGCTCCATTTCTTCTTTCAGCTTTTGCATTTTACGTTCCATTTCTTTCAGCAATCCACCAGCACTTTTCGAAGAAATATTAAGGAATCCCATATTATTTTCATAGGTCTGCAGTTCATTTTTCTTTTGCTCGTAAGAACGCATCAGCCTCTCCCGCTCACGGTACAGTTTGTTTTGCGACTGGTCCGAAGCCATTTGCTGTACGGTAGACTGGAACGAATCCAATCTATTACGCGTTTCGTTCATATTGAGCCGGGAGAATTGCTTATCCAATGCATCTTGATATTCTCTATATATTTTATCTTTTTCCTTGAAAGGGACAAAACCGACCGATTGCCATTGTGCCATAAGTTCTCTTACCGCTTTTGAGGCATCGGCATCAGGTGTCGTTTCATCTATTGCAGCCAACTTGGCTATTATCTCCTTTTTAATTTTCAAATTTTCTTGTTCCTGTGCTTTCTGGGACGAAGTCTGTTTTGACTTCTGGTCAAAGAAATAATCACAAGCGGTGATAAAACGTTTCCACACCACATCGGAATATTTTTTAGCCACCGGACCTATTGTTTTCCATTCTTTTTGTAAAGCGATAAGAGTATCGGTGGTAGATCTCCAGTCCGTACTATCCTTCAATGCTTCTGCTTTTTCACAAAGGGCTTTCTTCTTTTCCAGATTCTGAGCCAATTCATCTTTCACGGCTTTGAAATACTCCGCTTTCTTATTAAAGAAATCGTCACAACTTTTACGGAAACGCTCAAACAAAACATTATTCGTCTTACGAGGAGCAAACCCCAACTGCTTCCATTGTTCCTGCAAAGCAATTATTTCTTTGGTTTTCTCATCCCACATGTTGAAGGAAGTAAGCTTATCCACTTCAATTGCTTCAATCGTAAGACATAATTGAGTCTTGGCATCTTCGTTCTTTTGTTCTTCGTCTTTACGGGCTTCGAAATATTGCTGATATTTCTTATTAATTATGGTAGAAGCATCTTTGAAACGATTCCACAAATCTTCACGAAGGTCTTTAGCAACAGGTCCTATTTCCCGCCATTCATTATGCAACTGCTGCAGTGCTTTGAATGCCGCAATAATATCCTCATTGGAAGACAAAGCTTCGGCCGATTCGCAAATAGCCTGCTTTTGTTCAAGATTCTTTTTAAAATCGTAATCTCTCAGCTCCTTATTTATTTTCAGTAAATCGTAAAAACGCTCTACATAGGCCTGATAATTTTTCCAAAGATCATTCACCGAAGAAGCAGGTAACTCCGCACTCTCTTTGAACGACTGTTGTAATTGCTGAAAACGGTTATAATGCTTATTAATATTATCGGTATCTTCGGTCAAAGATTTTATCTCTTCGAGAATTTCTTTTTTCTTTTGTAAATTTTCTTCCCGCACTTGTTCCAACTGTACGAGGTATGAGGCTTTCTTTTCTTTGAATGTCGCCAGCAACTCTTTTAATTGTTCTTCCAAAGAATCAGGTTCCGGTTGAAATTGTTCTTCAGGATTTCCCTGCTCCACAAACAATTTCTTTGCTTCTTCTATCTCCGCTTTTTTAATTTTATAATACGCTTGTTTAAGAGAATCGACTTCCTCTTTTACGTCTTCTACCGGTTTTTCGATCAAATCGCGAAGTGTTTCTACAATTTGTTCCTTTGTCAGTTTTACATTCTGCTTTTCCGGAACTTCTGTTACCTCCGGTTGAGTATCCAGGGTTGTGTTCTGTAACTCTTGTTCTTCATTTGTCACAGACCTTTCGAGAGCTTCATTCATAGTCAATTTATTTATAAAAGCCGCAGCTTTCAATTACATGAGCAAATTAATGAAATAAAATTGTCAATTCATATAAATTTTGATTATTTTTTCCTCTTATTCTCCATTTCTTTGTTGATGGAGTAAAAATCAGCATCTACTTCAGTTCTTCGATACACCCGAATCCCAAATTAATTTTTTCTCCTATCCCCGTACAATAAGCCAATTGATGCAACTCTGGATGCAAAGTAAGCCTGAACTTATACATGTAGCCTATGATCTTTGTCTCATCGGACGTATATTTCATAATGAAAATACCTTTCCTTTTAGGTTCATTCAGAAATTCCATTTTAAATCCGGGATCATATTCAAACGGCTTTCCGTAAAAATATTCATACTTCCGTAAAATGGATTGTAATAAATATTCATTATAATTTTCCGAAGCAGGAGACAAATATTCATATCCCTTGCCGCCGCGTAAATTAGTCAGGACTATAGGGGAAAGCGATAAATAATCGAGGGTGTCCTTTTGAACCAATGGCCGGCAAGGTACAATATCTTCCACAACCAGTTCAACTTTCGATTTCCGGTCGCCAATCAACAATGTTTTTTCTTTTAGCAGTGTATTTACGAATTCTTCGGTTCCCCGTTCCGGTAAAAATGAAATCCACATCTGGATGCGCCGCGCTAAAACAAACAGCCTGTCCTGTTCTACTTTTATCTTCGGAATATAAAAATTGGATATTGAGAATAACCTGTATTTCATATCGTACTCAGGAAAAAAGCCGTTCATCCCTAACCAGTTCCTATACAGTTCGGGGCATTCCCTCAGTTTCCGATAAATACAAGAAGACAATTCATACTGATAACTTACCGGCAGTACATTACCATACGAATCAGACCTTACAGACAATATCAATTTAAAGCGCATAATGTTATTTTTTCATATAACAAAAAGAAAATAACTATTTTTCCAATACCTGAAATATCATGAAACGTTCAATTCCGGGCCTTATAATATACGACAGAACAATTTGTAGCCACAAAAGCTTTCCTTGCCGCTTCTTGTAAACGCCCCGGAGTCAGATTGTAATATTTATCCACTTCCGTATTAATACTTTCGGCCTTGTCAAATAACTCATAATATGCCAGATTCGTAGCTTTATTGAGATAATTGATGTTGGAGAACATATCATTCGATTCGAATTTATGAACAACCTTCAGCAATTCTTCTTCGCCGACCTTCTCCGTTACAAGCCGATCCAGTTCTTCCAACAATGCCTCTTCCCCGTCTTTCATTGTCACTCCCGGCAACAACTTGCCCGATAACAAAAACAATCCGCTGTCAAGATCACCCGTAATGCTGGCATCCGCCTCGGCGAATATTTTTTTGTCCGTTACCAAATTACGGAATAAACGGGATGAATTCCCGTTGGACAATATGTCCGATAAAGTATCATAACAATGATAATCCACATCGGTACGTTTTCCTATATGGAATGCCATTTTTATAGCATCCAACGGAACATTGCGTTCAACTTCCATACTCCGGCGCTCGTTTTGCAAAGGCTCCACCGGTAAATTCCTCTTCGGAACATTCCTTCGTTCTATAGGTGCAAACCATTTTTCGCATAAACGCACAGTCTCATCAAATGATATATGCCCCGACACCGATAATATCGCATTATTGGGAGCATAATACCGGAAGAAAAAACTTTTTACCTCGTCCAGAGTAGCACCTTCAATATGTGATATATCCTTTCCTATCGTAGGCCATGCATAAGGATGGACTTTATAGGCAAGAGGACGAAGCAACAAATCCATATCGCCATAAGGCTGATTAAGATTTCGCTGTTTAAATTCCTCTATCACGACCTGCTTTTGCACATCCAAGCTACGTGGCGTAAAAGCTAATGATAACATCCGGTCCGATTCCAGCCAGAAAGCAGTCTCTACATTATAAGCCGGAACTACCGTATAAAAATTCGTAATATCATTACTCGTCCAGGCATTGTTTTCACCACCGGCTATTTGCAAAGGAGTATCAAATTCCGGGATATTTACAGACCCTCCAAACATCAGATGTTCAAACAAATGGGCAAATCCTGTACGTTGAGGGTCTTCGTCACGGGCACCGACATCATACAACAAATTCAATGCCACCATCTGTGTACTGTCGTCACGATGATGTAAAATACGTAATCCGTTATCTAAAATGTGCCTGTTGACCTTTATCACTGTTCGACGACTTTCATTTTTAATATTTTTACATCTGTCAAAGGACGGTCAGCCGCTCCGGTTTCCACTTTCTGTATCTCATCCACGACATCCATTCCTTCCACTACTTCACCGAACACAGTATATTGACCGTCCAAATGAGGTGTTCCTCCTACAGTCGAATATGCCGCCCTTTGTTCGGGAGTAAGGCTTACCGGTTCCTTGGAAACTATTTCTTTCATCTGTGCAATAAGCGTATCCTGCAAAGCCTGTAACCCTTCCATGTCACGAGCCTTTCTCATTTCTACGATTTTAGGCCTTTGATCCGATGCCAAACTGTCAAACACTTGTTTTTCCTGCATCATCCTCAGCTGTCTTTCTAATTGTTCCAACTGCACCGGTTCGTAAACTTTACCTGTAACTATATAAAACTGTGCTCCTGAGGAAGCTTTATCAGGGTTCACATGATCACCTAAACGAGCTGCCGCCAATGCTCCGCGCTTATGAAAATATTTGGGATATATAAATTCGGCCGGTATTGTATAAGTCACATCTCCTCTTCCTAACAATTTATCGGCAGAAGCATTTTTTGAAGTGCTGTCACCCGCTTGTATCATGAACTCGTTAATCACTCTATGGAACAAAATTCCATCATAAAATCCGTCATTGACATGTTTTATGAAATTCTCTTTGTGTAAAGGAGTATCATCATACAATTTCAGCTTGATACGCCCCAAAGATGTTTCCATAACTACATACGTATCTTTATTTTTAGATTCGCAGCTCATATTAAACAGGAATAAAATCAACAAATAAATAATATTCTTTTTCATATACAGCAACCATTATATTGCCTAAAAATTTGTACAAATATAATAATAATCTTTTTTCTTACACCTATTGCTTATTATTTTCCTTTTGCGTATAACATATATAATACACAAAAGGTTATAGCGCCATTCTTGAATTAGTCTTTAAGTATATTCATAATTATGTGACATTTACAAGAAAGGTTCAGCAATATTCCCTGTTCTAACTTTTTTATTTATCTTTATCGCATAATATAAAAAAACAAAAATATTATGAAATCGGAAAAAGAACTAAATAGTTTACGAAATGAAATAGAACGTTACTTATTAAAAGCGGGAGATTATGGAGCCGATGAAAAATTCGATTTAGCCTGCGAAGCCTACAAACAAGCGATACAGTTGGGAAAAGGTAGTTTACCGGACGAGGAAATGGCCGGTCCTATACACAATTACGGATTTTTACTGTATCAAATGGGGGCGACAGACGAAGCTGAGAGCCGTTACAAAGAGGTAAAAGAAATATATGAAGCACTGATCGACCAGGATGCAGAAACTTTTCTGCCGGAATTATTGAATATCACTCACGATCTGGGAGATCTGTATATGGAAATGGGATACCCCGACAAAGCTCTGGAAATCTATACAAGAGAGATAGAATTATACAACCGCTTACAGATCGTTCATTCCGCCGATATGGCGGATACTCTGGAAAAAATGGCCAAATTGCATCATGATAAACAAGAAACGGAGCAATCAATAAAACTAATGCGCGACGCCCTGAATATCCGGGAACAATTGAGAGAAGATAATCCTATGATATTTAACGGACTGGCGGCCCAAAGCCGGTACACTCTGGCTTATTACCTGGGGAAAAACGAAGAATATCAGGAAGCGGAAGATCTCTTCAAAGAAGCTTTGAGCAATTTTAAAAATATTATTTCACAGGGACAAAAGGCCTATATCACCTTAGTAGCCTCGGCTATGCACCATTTAGGCAATATCCACCGCAATATCCGGAATTATGAATCCGCGCTCGAAGAGTATGGAAAAGCGATGGAAATATATCGTCAGCTATCTATAGATAATCCGACGGAAGGGAACTTGTATATAGCCGCCGTACTTCAAAGCACAGCTCAACTGAACAAACTGACGGGTGACATTGAAAAGGCCAAAAAGAATTACGAAGAAGCCATAGATTGCTACACGAAAGCCGGAGAGGAAACTCCCGGAGCATTTGACAATGAAATAGCAGGACTTGAAAAAGAAATAAACGAGCTAACCGGAAACTAAAGAAATTATTCTAAATTACCCGTTCACATAAACCAAAGGAAAATAACAAGAAAACAACTCCTGTGCACGTTCTATCTGTACGGGAGTATTTTCTTTTATATCCTTAAGCAAATAGGGTATGCCCATCGCTTCATATTTATGTACTCCTAAAGTATGATAAGGCAAAATCTCGACTCTTTGTATCATTCTATAATCGCCTAAATCTCTACCTACGGATCTGATATCTTCCTCGAAATCGGAATATCCGGGAACAAGAACATAACGCAGCCACATAGGTTTATCATGCAACTCCAGCCATTCGGCCGTTTTCAATGTATGTAAATTGGAACGACCTGTCAGTTTTTGATGTTTAACAGGATCGTATTCCTTGATATCGAGCAGAACAAGGTCGGTCAATAATAATAGTTCTTCTACATCACAGTTCCACACGCTTCCGTTCGTATCCAGACATATATGAATATCTTCTTCTTTTAACCTCCTGAAAAGAGGCAACAGTCCCGAAGCCTGCAATGTTGGTTCTCCTCCACTGAACGTAATCCCCCCTCTCCTACCGAAAAAAGCTTTCTGGCTAAGAGCCATACGCACTATTTCTTCGGCATCAGTGGCTGTTCCGCCACTAGCGATGGTATCGGGATTGGCACAATAAAGACACCGGAAATTACAACCTTGAAGGAACACGACGAGCCGGAGTCCCGGCCCGTCGAAAGTCCCCATACTTTCGTATGAATGTACTTGTATCATATTTTATACTCTATCGGCATTTCTCCTCTTTACATCCTGTCATGAAAACTACGGGATATCACTTCAAGCTGATGCTCGCGGCTCAGACTTACAAAATGAACGGCATAACCCGATACGCGTATTGTGAGCTGAGGATATTTTTCGGGATGCTCCATAGCGTCTTCCAGCATTTCACGGTTCAGCACATTTACGTTAAGATGATGAGCTCCCTTAGAAAAATAACCATCCATCATACACGTCAGATTATCAACCCGGTCTTCTTCTGTCACACCTAAAGATTTAGGAACGATCGAAAATGTATTGCTAACTCCATCCTGAGCGTCGTTATAGCTGATTTTGGCAACTGACGTAAGAGAAGCTATAGCCCCTTTTGCATCCCGTCCGTGCATAGGATTCGCTCCCGGTGCAAAAGCTACTCCTTTTTTTCTTCCGTCGGGGGTAGCACCTGTTTTCTTGCCATACATGACATTGGAAGTGATTGTAAGTATGGAAAGAGTAGGACGGGCATTTTTATATACGGGCAGCTTGCTCAATTCTTCACTGAAATAATGTGTAAGACCTACCGCCAGTTCATCTACCCTGTCATCGTCATTACCATAACAAGGGAAATCGCCGTCTATATCAAAGCTTTCGGTCAATCCTATATCATTCCGGTGTGCGGTTACTTTAGCGAACTTAATCGCTGAAAGTGAATCGGCGGCAATCGAAAGACCAGCCGCACCATAAGCCAGATTAATACGGGGATTGGTATCGACAAATGCCATCTGGGCCTTCTCATAATAATATTTATCATGCATATAATGAATGATATTCATAGCTTCGTTGTACACACGGGCGATCTCTTTCAATACTACTTTGTAATTAGCCATCACCTCATCATACTTCAGCACCTCTCCCGTAAGTACCGGTATGCCGGGTATCATCAGTGTTCCGGTATTTTCACAGCGGCCTCCGTTAATAGCCAGCAACAAAGCTTTCGCCAAATTGGCCCGGGCTCCGAAAAACTGTATCTGACGGCCTATATCCTGAAACGAAACACAGCAGGCAATCCCATAATCATCGGAATGCCGTACCAAACGCATCAAATCGTCATTTTCATATTGTACGGAAGAAGTATCTATGGATACTTTGGCACAAAACTTCTTGAACCCTTCGGGTAATTCGGAACTCCAGAGTACCGTCATATTCGGTTCGGGAGACGGTCCGAGATTATATAGTGTTTGCAGGAAGCGGAAAGATGTTTTCGTTACTTTGCAACGGCCGTCATTAAAACGTCCTCCTATGGATTCGGTTACCCATGTAGGGTCTCCCGCAAATATTTCATTATACGAATTCATACGCAGATGGCGTACCATACGTAACTTTATAACAAACTGGTCTATCAATTCCTGAGCAAATACTTCATCAATAATCCCATGAGATAAATCATATTCGATATAAATATCCAGGAAAGAAGAAACATTTCCCAATGACATAGCAGCGCCATCCTGTTCTTTTACTGCGGCCAGATATGCCATATACACCCATTGTACAGCTTCCTGCGCGGTATATGCAGGGCGACTTAAATCCAAACCGTAATATTCTCCCATGACTTTTATGTCCCTGAGTGCTTTTATCTGTTCCGCCACTTCTTCTCTTAGACGAATACGGGCTTCGGTCATAGGTCCGGTCAATCCTTTCAAATCGTTCTGCTTAGCCTCGATCAATCGGTCTATACCGTAAAGAGCCAAACGGCGGTAATCGCCTATAATACGTCCCCGTGCATAATTATCGGGTAATCCCGTCAGGAATCCTAAAGAGCGAAATGAACGTATCTCCTCGGTATATACGTCAAATACACCGTCATTATGTGTTTTTCGATAATGGGTAAAAATATCTTTTACTTTATCATCTACTTCCAACCCGTTCTCTTTACAAGCTTTGGCTACAACGTTGATCCCGCCGAAAGGTTTGATAGCCCGTTTCAACAGCTCATCGGTCTGTAATCCTACGATCAGTTCATTTTCTCTATCGATATAACCTGCTGTATGTGAAATTATAGTCGAAACATTCCGGTTATCTATAGAGCGCACTCCATTATTATTTCTTTCTTCGGTTATTGCTTCCAGACATACAGCCCAGACCCGTTTGGTTCTCTCTGTGGGTCCTTCCAAAAAAGAAGCGTCACCGTCATAAGGCGTGATATTCGTTTTTACAAAGTCCGTTACATTGATTTCTTTACTCCAAAGACCGTCGTTGAAGTTCTTGTTTAATTCCATATAAAAATCTTTTTTAAAGCAGGATAAATATCCGATAACTAATTATGCCGCAAAGGTAAGATTTATTCTCCATTCATAAAGAATATCTGTTGCATAATTATGTTTTTCAACACAATTTTTTCCACTGATATTCCATAGGCCATATTCCTCTTATTAGTTTTAACTCTAAAATTATATATCTAAATAATAAGAGAGGCAGTAACGAAATTCGTTCCTGCCTCTCTTATTTATCCAAAACATAAAACCGTTCAAATACCTTCTGCATAGACACGTTTATATATACGTCGAAAAAGATCGCTCGAAGCATTATATTCGGCAACATGCTCTTTATAATCCTCGCCCCATATACCGGGCAGTAAGTCCGCTATATAAGAATGTTCTCTATCTTTCTCGAGGGAAGCCTGAATAAGTTTAGCCACATACGGAGCATATTTTTCACTATCCGTCGAATGTAAATAAAGCGCTGCGCTTACTGTGATTTGTCCCTTGTGATCCACCTTTATGATGTTATCGGCCAGTTCTCCCATTTCATCATCACAATGCCCCATGTGGTTGGCTATATATTCATAGGTAAGTAACCCGTCGGTATCTTTACTTAATACTTTTTGTAAATCGTCACCCATAGTCATTCCTGTTGTGTTTGTTATTTTACAAAGATAACTAAAAAAGTTTCATCTTTACAAAAGAAAAAGAAAACAAAAATCATCGTTCCGTGCTTTATATTTCGGATAAAGGATAAAAAAACTCAAAAATATAAGAGAGGATAGTAATTTCTAAGAAAAATATATATGTTTGTATAGTAACCATAAAACATACAAGCCATGAAAGAAAACCTGATTATCACGATAGGCCGTCAATTCGGCTCTGGCGGAAGAGAGATCGGAAAACTTCTGGCCGATAAGTTCGGTATCGCTTATTATGACAAAGAATTGATCAACGAAGCATCCAAAGTAAGCGGACTCAGTACGGAATATTTTGAAAAAGCCGACGAACGTGCCCCGAACGGCCTTATGCATGCTTTTTCCATTAACTGGATAACCAGTGCAGGCGGTATCCTGAACGACGGTGGACTATCAAATGAATACATTTTCAAATTCCAGTCCGACGTAATATTAAAAATAGCAGAAGAACGTCCTTGCGTTATCGTAGGCCGCTGCGCCGATTATATATTGCGTAATTATCCCAACTGTTACAACATATTCGTTCATGCTCCCGAGAAAGAAAGAATCAAACGCATCTTGTCAAGAAACGACGGAGCCAATGAACGGGAAGCCAGAGACCTGGCCGAAAAGAAAAACAAGATAAGAGCCGCTTATTATAATTTCTATACCGATAAAGATTGGGGAGACGCCGCTTCGTATGATCTTACAGTGGATTCTTCCATACTGGGGACCGAAGACACTGCAAATTTCATCAAAGATTTTATTTTGCGCAAACAAGGATTTAAAAAAGGAGAAACCAATCAGTTTTCACATTTGTGATCCCGGATGTATCCGGCACACAACGTATACGTTATACCATCGACAATTCCTATGGTAGGTACCCATATATTCTCTACACCCAAATGCGAAGCCACCTGCATATAAATCTCACCGGCCGGTACGATAACATCGGCGCGGTCGGGCTTAAGGCCCAAATCATCTATGCGTTTTTTAACCGGTATGGAACGCAACCTGTTTACTACTGAGGTCAGGGAACGGACTGTTAACGGTTCCCCCCCGGGCGTACCTGACAAATGGTATAATTTATTGATATTCCCACCGGAACCTATTATTTCCATATTCCCGTATTGGCGGTATAAAGCAGAAAGATCTTTATACATACGCTGCAATTCAGAATTATCCACCCGGTTATTCAGAATCCGTACCGTTCCTATATTATAGGAATGAGAATCGATCAATGAGCGATCACTGATGACACTGATCTCAGTGCTTCCTCCTCCTACATCCACATAAGCAAAATTACCGTCGGAATCCAATATATCCACACTATGGCTGTCATAAACGATGCGAGCCTCCTCCTTTCCGTCAATAATCTCTATATATATCCCTGTCATTTCAGAAATATAACGCACGATTTCGGCTCCGTTCGAGGCATCACGCATGGCCGAAGTTGCACATGCCCTGTAACTTATCACATTATAAACCTGCATAAGCTGATTAAAAGCACCTACCAAACGAAGAAGTTTTTCGGTTTTTTCATTTGATACACGTCCTCTGGTAAATACATCCTGACCTAATCGTAAAGGTACACGAACAATAAAGACCTTTCGTAAGTCCTGTTCCGTTTCCCCAGCAACGATCCCCTTGATCAGCAACCGTACGGCATTGGAACCAATGTCAATAGCAGCAAAATTAAGTTTATCCATTCAACCTCTTTTACAGGCTGGCGAAGATACGCAAAAAAAACGAATTTGAATCACTCCGAGAACAATAATCCAATAGTAAAGAACTCTTTTCATATACCTTTTAATACCCTTATTCCCGGAATGTCTTCAAATATACCTCCCGGCCTTCGTCAAGGGGTATAGAGAATACAAAAAGAAAACTTTCTACAAAGAGAATTATTTTGTAAGTTTGTACCATCTTTAATTAAAGGACACAATGATTGAATACATCACCGGAGAAGTTGCAGAGTTATCTCCTACCGAAACCGTTATCGAATGTATGGGAATAGGTTATCTCCTTAACATATCACTTAATACATACAGCTCGTTACAAAAAGGGAATGATGCCAAACTTTATGTTTACGAAGCAATACGTGAAGATGCCCATCTTTTATACGGATTCTCCGCCCGCCGGGAACGGGAATTGTTCCTTCTCTTAATTTCGGTATCGGGAGTCGGCCCTAATACCGCACGTATGATTCTTTCATCATTAAATCCGTCTGAACTGGAACAGGTCATCGTTTCGGAAAACGTTAATATTCTAAAAAGTGTAAAAGGAATAGGCGGAAAAACTGCTCAACGCATAATTGTTGACCTCAAAGATAAAATAAAACCTACAGGTGACCCGTTATTAGAAAGTACACCGATGAACAACGATGTATTTGATGAAGCGGTCGCCGCACTGGTAATGCTAGGTTTTTCACAACAGCAATCGCAAAAAGCTGTTCAAAAGCTACTGAAGGAATCCCCTCAGATGAATGTGGAAACAGTCATTAAAGTAGCCTTGAAAATGTTGTGATAAACCACCGGTAAAGTGCGCAAAAACAACCAGGGGTTTTTAAGAATGAGGAGAAGCTTTAAATTTTTAATATACACTATATTATTGTTTAGCGGAGTAAGCATTTACTCTGCTTATGCTGCATATAGCTCCGCCTATTCACCCGCTCCTGCCTCTCAGGCTCCATCCAGAGAAACTCCCGCAAAGAAGGATAGTGTCCAAACCCATTTTCCCATCACCAAAACATCTCCCGAAAAATACGAAGATATCGGTAAGGAATCTCCTGCCGACCTTAAGACTCCTTCCAACGTAAAAACCGTAGTGGAATACGACCCGACCACTAACTGCTATGTTATGCGCACTAAAGTAGGAGACACCGAAATTGCGACTCCTTTCATGTTATCGGCAGATGAGTATAACGACTATACATTGAAACAATCGATGATGCAATATTACCGGGAACGGAATGCCGATAATTTTATCAATAATAAAAAGAACGAGTTCAATTTTCTTGATATGCAATTCTCTCTGGGGCCTTTGGAAAAAATATTCGGCCCCGGCGGTGTACAGTTAAAGACCCAGGGGTCTATCGACCTGAATATGGGTATAAAATCCAATAAAACCGATAACCCGGGTATTCCAGAAAGCGCACGTAAAAAGACCTATTTCGATTTTGATGAAAAAATACAGGCAACTGTAAATGCGAAAGTGGGGGATAAACTCAGTTTTAACATGAACTACAATACGGACGCTACTTTCGATTTCGATTCCAAAAACCTGAAACTGCAATATCAGGGAAAAGAAGACGAAATTATCAAGAATATTGAAGCCGGTAACGTAAGCATGACCACAGGTTCATCGCTAATTCGGGGCAGCTCCGCCCTGTTCGGTATCAAAACTACGATGCAATTCGGTAAATTAACAGCTACGGCTCTCGTCTCGCAACAAGAATCGGAAACTAAAACCGTGAACACGAAAGGTGGGGCCCAAACGACCGAATTCAAATTCAGCGCAGATCAGTATGACGAAAACCGTCATTTCTTTCTAGGCCATTTTTTCAGGGATAATTACGATAAATTCATTGCCAAATTCCCATATATTTCTTCAGGAGTGAGTATCAGCCGCATCGAAGTATGGGTAACTAATAAACGAGGAAACAATGACCAGGCCCGTAATATACTAGCGTTCATGGATCTGGGAGAAAATGAGAAAGTAGCGAACGATTTCTGGATAGGACAAGTAAGTAAGCCCAATACACAGAATTCAGCTAATAATCTTTACTCTACTATCACACAGCAGTATCCCGACGCCCGTAACATCAGCCAGGTTACGCAAGCGTTGGAAGGACTTAGTGTTCACGGTATAGAAGGAGGGCAAGATTATGTCAAAATAGAAAATGCCCGGAAACTCGAAAGTTCGGAATATACATTGAATTCCCAATTAGGATATATTTCGCTGAAAACGATGCTCAATCCCGACGAGGTACTGGCCGTAGCTTATGAGTATACTTATAACGGACAGACTTTCCAGGTGGGTGAATTCTCCGGTAATATTACCAATACAGAACAATGTCTGTTTCTGAAAATGTTGAAAGGCACGACCATTACGCCTCAGCTTCCTATCTGGAAATTGATGATGAAGAACGTATATTCATTAAATGCATATCAGGTACAAAAAGACAAGTTCCGGTTAAATATCAAATATCTCAGCGATACGACCGGAGTATTGCTTAACTACATAAGCGAAGGCAACATAAAAGGAATTCCCCTCATTCGTGTCATGAACCTGGATCGGTTAGACGCCAACCAAGAAGCTAATCCGGATGGTATATTCGACTTCGTAGAAGGCTTCACCGTACTTTCGGCAAACGGAAAAATCATTTTTCCTTCCGTAGAACCGTTCGGTAATTATTTAAAAACTAAAATCGGAAATGACAATATTGCAAAAGACTATATTTTTCAGGAATTATATGATTCTACCCTCACGGTAGCCCGGCAATTCTCGGAAAAGAACAAATTTGTCATGACCGGAGAATACCAGTCATCTTCCGGAGCTGAAATCAGGCTGAACGCAGCCAATGTTCCCCGCGGTTCCGTAGTCGTTACGGCGGGAGGACGTACCCTTACCGAAAATACAGATTATACGGTAGATTATTCTATGGGTATCGTTACGATACAGGACCAGAGCCTTATCGAATCGGGAACACCTATCAGCGTGACATTGGAAAACCAATCCATGTTCAGCATGCAAAGGAAAACCATGCTGGGACTCGACCTGAACTATGCCTTTTCAAAAAATTTCAATGTAGGGGCTACTATCATGCACTTATCTGAGAAATCCCTTACCGAGAAAGTGAACATAGGGGATGAAGTTCTCAATAATACATTATGGGGAATCAACACGTCCTACAACACACAATTCTTGTGGCTGACTAATCTGCTGAATAAAATACCGACAGTGAACGCCACAGCCCCGTCACGCCTGGCAGTAACGGCAGAATTCGCACAGTTGATTCCCGGGAAATCGAAGAAAGGCAGTCAGCGCGGAATGTCTTACATAGATGATTTCGAATCCACACAGACCGTAATTGACTTGCGTTCCCCTTATTCTTGGGCACTCGCCTCAACTCCTTATAACCCCAACCCAACGGATAGGAGCAAACAATTCTTTTTAAACGCCGCAAAATCCAATGATATAGAATACGGTACCGACCGGGCATTAATCTCATGGTATTACATAGACCGGATGTTCACCATGAAAAATTCGTCCCTGACCCCGGCCCATATTAAGAACGATCTGGATCAATTATCCAATCCTTATGTCCGGGAAATCAATTCACGGGAAATATTCCCCAATAAAGAATTGAACTACGGAGAAACCTCGGTACTTCAAACGCTTAATCTTTCTTTTTATCCCCAAGAAAGAGGACCTTATAACTTGGACGGCACTAACATTGATGATGAAGGGAATCTCCTCAATCCTAAAAACCGCTGGGGAGGTATTATGCAGAAAATGGATAATACGGATTTCGAATCCATGAATATAGAATACATACAATTCTGGATGATGGATCCGTTTCTGGATGAAAACAATCCTAATACTTCAGGCGGCGAACTGTTTTTCAACCTGGGAGAAATATCGGAAGACATTCTGAAAGACGGTCTGAAATCGGCAGAAAACACTCTTCCTGCTAACGGTGATACTACCCAAATAGCATATACCGTATGGGGAAAGGTATCGAAGAGCCCGTCACTTACATTCAGTTTCGACAATTCGGTACCCCGTAAACAACAGGATGTGGGTCTCAATGGTCTCTCCACCGATGAAGAATTCGTATATCCTGCCTATGCCACATATCTGGAACAATTAAACAGTAAACTGAATGTTGGCGCCAAAGAACGGATGCTGAACGACCCGTTCTCTCCCCTTAATGACCCCGCCGGAGATAATTATCACTATTACCGGGGAGAAGATTACGATAATGAACAGGCGAGCATACTGAAACGGTACAAACGATATAACGGAACGGAAGGGAACTCTCTATCGGAAAAAGAGGCTAACGACAAGTATTATATGTCTTCGCGTACGGTTCCCGATGTAGAAGATATCAATCAGGACTACACGCTGAACGAATACGAACGCTATTATCAATACAAAGTATCTCTACGCCCTGAAGATCTCGAAGTCGGTAAAAACTATGTTACGGACAAACGCGTAGCTACGGTCAAACTGCGTAACGGACAAGAGACCGAAGCTGTATGGTATCAATTCAAGATACCTTTAAAAAGCTACGACACAAAGATAGGATCTATACAGGATTTCAAGACCATCCGCTTTATCCGTATGTTCATGACCGATTTCGAAAAAGAAACTCATCTTCGCTTCGCCACACTGGAACTGGTACGGGGCGAATGGAGAAACTACGATTATAACCCCGACAGTAAGGTCGATGAACCTGTAAAAGGGAAACTGGATATCTCTGTCGTAAATATAGAAGAAAATGCGGGACAAACCCCGGTCAACTACGTACTGCCTCCTGGTGTAACCCGTATTATCGATCCGGGACAATCACAGATCACACAACTGAACGAACAAGCGATGTCCCTGAAAATAACCGACCTGAAATCAGGAGAAGCTCTGGCCGTATATAAGAACAGCGGACTTGACATGCGTAGCTACAAACGTTTGCAAATGTTTACACACGCAGAAAAACTAATAGACGACAAGAGCAATTTGAAAAACGGAGATTTGACCGTTTTCCTGCGTATCGGTACTGACAGCCGTTCCAATTATTATGAATATGAAATACCTCTGGTCCTTACTGCACCCGGAACTTATAATACCTATAATTCTCAGGATCAGGAAGCTGTATGGCCCAGCCAGAATATGTTCGATTTCCCGTTATCGGTATTCACAGATCTTAAACTGAAAAGAAATACCGAAAAACGCAAAGATAATTCAGGAATTACTTTCCAGTCCCGCTATTCGGAATACGATCCTGAAAAACCGCAAAACAAAGTAACGATAGTAGGTAATCCGTCTTTATCGGATGTACGTACAATTTTCATAGGTATACGAAACAACTCCAACGCCACAAAAGAGGGAACTATATGGGTAAATGAAATGAGGTTGACCGACTTTGATGAAAGCGGCGGATGGGCTGCCAAAGCCAATATGAACCTGAACATATCGGACATAGCTACGCTGAACCTGGGGGGACAGGTGGAAACAGTTGGTTTCGGAGGAATAGACCAGAGCCTGACTGAGCGCAGACTCGACGATTATTATCAATATAATATCGCTACAATGGTAGAGGTGGGACGTTTCTTCCCTGAAAAAGCGAAAGTAAAACTACCCGTATTTTACTCGATATCGAAACAAAAAACCATGCCGAAATATAATCCTCTCGACCAGGATATATTGTTGAAAGACGCACTAGACAATGCCGGCTCCAAAGCCGAAAAAGATTCTATTAAATCCATGTCTATCGATAAAATCACGGTGGAAGGCTTCAGCATATCAGGAGCAAAAGTCGACATACAAAGTAAGAACCCGATGCCTTACGATCCGGCCAACCTTACTGCCAGTTATTCTTACAATAGGCAAAGTAAAGAGAACCCTACCACACAATACGAGAATACATACGACCACCGGGGAAATCTTACGTATAGCTACACTCCCTATGTACCGCCACTAAAACCATTCAGCTTCATAAAGAGCAATTCGAAGCATGTAAAATTCCTCAGGGAAATGGAGATCAACTATCTGCCGACCAATATAGCATTCAGTACGAATATATCGAGGTATTATTACGAACAGCAATTACGTGACCTGACAGAATCGGGCTCCTCCGGATATGAACTTCCCGTTTCGGTGAGTAAAAACTTTTTATGGGACAGGCAAATGTCTATACAATGGAACTTATTCAAATCCCTGAACCTGTCATTGCAAACCATGACAAACGCCCGCATCGAAGAACCTAGCGGACCGGTGAACAAACGTCTTTTCCATGATGAATACGAAGCATGGAAAGATACGGTATGGAGCAGTGTCAAAAAATTGGGAACTCCCTGGAATTATAATCAGACATTTAATGCAACATATAACGTACCGTTTAATAAGATACCGGTACTGGATTATCTTTCTTTATCCGCCAAGTATAATGCTACATACGGCTGGGACCGGGGAGTGCAAGTCGACGATGAAACCGACCTGGGAAACAATATCAACAATCAGGCCCAGCTCAGTTTCGACGGACGGTTCAATTTCGAACAACTATATAACAAATCACGGTATCTGAGAGACATCAACCGCAAGTTCTCCACCAGTTCACGCCTTTCCAACAAAACGTCAAAAAAAGAAAGAAAATTTGAACGGCAGGTTACATTGCGTGAAGATACCACCGTACAATTAAGACATAACCTGAATAATAAAAAGGTGAAAGTAACAGCCCGGGATAACACAGGCAAACTAGTACAGGTTAAGTACAAGGTAATGGACTCTAACAGTGTACAGATACTTAATAAGGGAAAAGAACGCTGGAAAATAACTATCGTACCTGTGAAGAATGCCGGCAACGAGTTCTGGACGCGCGTTGCGGAATATTCGTTACGCACCGCCATGATGGTCAGGAACATAAGCGTCCGTTACCGGACTAATAACAGTATGTCTATCCCTCTGTTCCGTCCCAATGTAGGTGATATATTCGGACAATCAACAACGGCTGGACCTCTCTCGCCGGGATTGGATTTCGCATTTGGTTTCACCGATGAAAGTTATATACGAAAAGCAAAGGATCGCGGATGGCTTATTGCCGACGAATCTCAGGTAACCCCCGCCATCATAAATAAAGGAACCGAACTGAACATAGAAGTGGCACTGGAACCTATACGGGGACTCAAAATAAACTTCACCGGAAACTGTACGGACAACCGCAATAACCAGATACAGTTCATGTATGACGACATGCCTACATTACGGGGCGGTAGTTATACAAAAACTCATGTAGCTATAAAAACCGCGTTACGTTCTTCCAAATCATCTAATGGATACCAGAGCGACGCATTCGATGAATTTATGCGAAATCGTGAAATAATCGCATCCCGCCTCTCCCGGAAATACGCAAATCTGAATTACCAGAAAAACAGCGTTGCAGGTAAGGGTATTGCAACCGATAACAATATGCCGATAGGCGAGATCAACAGGAACTCTCCCGATGTTATGATCCCTGCATTCCTGGCTGCATATACGGGAAGCGATGCCGGAAAAATAGGTCTGTCGCCTTTCCCTTCGTTATCCAGCATCTTGCCGAACTGGCGCGTTACATACGACGGATTGATGCAGTTGCCTTTCTTCAGACAGCATTTTAAAAGTTTCACGCTGAATCACGCATATCAATGTACCTACACGGTAGGCTCTTACTCTTCATACCTGACTTGGGTGGAAGCAGACGGTAATTTCGGTTTTATAACCGACGAACTGAACAATACACTCGTACCGTCCTCCCCATACGACATATCTTCGGTATCTCTCATCGAACGGTTTGCTCCTCTCATCGGATTTAAAATGACGATGAAAAATAATATTACCGGAAATGTAGAATATAAAGATTCACGTACGCTAACCCTCAACCCCGCCGCAGGACAATTGGTCGAAGGCAGTACAAGAGACTTTACCATAGGAGCCGGTTATAAAATAGCGAACTTCAATACCATCTTGAAAATAAAAGGACGCGAAACCGGAGTAAGCAACGACCTTACCGTTACGGGAGATATTTCGTTCCGGAATACGTCCACTCTTATCAGGCGTATCGATCAGAATTATACCCAGGCAACTGCAGGTACATCCAGTTATGTAATAAAATTCACGGCAAACTATGTCTTGAGCAAACGTATTACTTTAGGTGCCTACTATGACCGACAGGTGAATAAACCTCTGGTTTCATCGACTTCATATCCTATTACTAACAGTAATTACGGTATATCGGTACGTCTTTCCCTGACAAGATAAAATCGTTATATATAATAACCAAAAACCTTATTGGGCATCTTTAATCATTTGTTCTCCTGCTGTTATATAAATTTCCACACGCCGGTTCTGGGCACGCCCTTCAGGTGTCGCATTACTGGCAACCGGATCATTCCATCCCATGCCTTGTTCCGACAAACGAGTGGAATTCACCCCTGCATTTACCAGATAGTTAGCGACCGATTGAGCCCTCTGTAATGACAAACGTTCATTGAGCTGCTGTCCTCCCGTATTATCGGTATATCCGAAAATCTGAACGTTAGTACCGGGATTCTGACGTAAATTAGCTGCCAAACCGTTCAAATCGGTACGTGCCGAAGGACTCAGGGTGCTGGAACCTGTTGCGAAAAGAATTCCATTGTCAAAAGTCACTTTTATAGCCTGCAAGTTATTACTATCTTTTACTTTCTCTATCTGGGCATTCTTCAATTCAGCTTCCAGTTCTTTTTGTTGTTTATCCATTTTATGCCCGATGAGTGCACCGGCACCCGAACCCACCGCCGCACCGATAAGCGAACCTATCCAGGCTCCTTTGCCCCCTCCGGCAATTGCACCGACACCGGCCCCCAGTGCCGCACCGGAACCACCTCCAACGACAGCACCTTGTCCTGTTTTACTCATATTCTTATAGGCAGAACACCCTCCCATCATCACCATCGAGCTGCACACTACTGCTATCATCCCGATCTTTATACTTTTACTCATTCCTTTCATGATTTTATTTTTTAGTTTTTTATTTATACAACAACCAATAGAGGAGGAGTGTTGAACAAAGTACGTCAATATAATAAAAAGAAAAGAAACTATCCTAAACAAATCTTCTGACTGAAGGTTATAATATATAAACCTAATTATCATAACAAAATGAAAAAGAATCTTCTTATCATCTTCTTTTTACTGGGACTTCCCGGTATCATACCGGGCATATGGGCACAGACCAATGCCGTATATTTCGAAATGCCTCCATTACCCTACGCCCCGGGAGCTCTGGAACCTTATATAAGTACTGAAACCATGAGCTTCCATTACGACAAACATGTACGAAATTACTTAAATAACACCAACCGGTTATTGCAAGGGAATAAGCTGGCAGGAAAAGACTTGGAAACTATTGTCATTCAATCCGAAGGAGAGCTGTTCAACAATGCAGCTCAATTATGGAATCATATTTTTTTCTTCAATTCCCTCTCGCCCGACCTTCATATTTCTCCCACCGGGGCTCTGGCAAAAGCCATCGAAAAACAATGGGGAAATTTCGATAACTTCAAAAAAAATTTCACACAAGCTTCACGTAAGTTATTCGGTTCAGGATGGGTATGGCTGGTTGAAAAACCAGACGGTACGTTGGATATCATCTCCGAACAGAATGCAGGCAATCCACTTAAAGCGGGACTCAAACCATTATTCGGTTCGGACTTGTGGGAACATGCTTATTACATCGATTACAGAAACGACCGGAACGATTACATAGAACAGCTATGGAACGTAATAGACTGGAATGCCATATCGGAGCGGTACGAAGAAAATCAAAGCAATGGCTCAGGACAACATAGCAGCCGGTAAGTAACGAATCATCGGTAAAAGAACAATTTTTCACCGATATATTCAGGAGATTGGTCGATTTTATTTTTAATCTCCCCCGACTTCCTCTATATTTGTAATCAAGAGAAAAAGAGATAGAAATAAGCGACTATTTTTTTCGATTAAACTATTCTATATATTTTGGTGGTACGGCACTTTCGCTGGGAAGCGGAGTTGCCGTTTTTCTTACAAAAAACGTAATATATCTTCGGGCTTACCGGCAAGGACATCCGCTCCATTCTCCCGTAATTCGGTTTGGGAGCGAAATCCCCAAGTCACACCTACCGAACGCAACCCGGCATTACGGGCCGTACGCATATCTACCCCGGAATCTCCTACATATAATACATTGGCCTTATTCCTGATCCCGGTTTTTCGGAGTATATCATTTATAATTGCCGGATCGGGTTTCGGTGGCACCCCTTCACGCTGCCCGAAAACCGCTGCAAAAGGAAGCGCTCCGAAATAATGGTTTATAAGCTTAGTTGTTCCTTCCTGATATTTGTTAGATGCCACGGCTAAAGATATACCGCGCGATACCAATTGAGATAAAAGAACCGTGATTCCGGGATAAGGAACAGTATAATCCGTATTATGATCGGAATAATAGTCCAGAAAATAACGACGCATGTATGCAATATTCTCAGATGTTCTTTCTCCTTCCGGCAACGCTCTTTCAAATAATTTGTTAATCCCGTTCCCGACAAAATACGGATATTCGCTTTTATCATGTTCCGGAAAACCACACCGGCTTAAAGCATAATTGGTACTTATCGCCAAATCATCGATCGTATTAAGTAAAGTTCCGTCCAAATCGAAAATTACAAGTCCTGTCATATACACCTTTATTTATTTCTTAGTACGAAATTAATAAAAAACAGTTGTTCCGCCCTTCTTTCGGGAATATTTATAAAATTATCCCTTTCTTTTCTCCTGATTGTATCTCTTCCAGAGTTCATATATACGAAATATACACCATAATATATATAATATTTACTATTTCACCCATATATATAAGAGAAAAAGAACATTATATAAGGCTTAATGACCTTTCCTCTTCCAATAGTCACCTATATCTTTGTAACAGAAAAAAAGAAGAATTATGGAAACTCGTAATACAAATATAATTAAAGGAATCCTTTTTGATTACGGTGGCACTATAGATACGAACGGCATAGATTGGTTCGACCTTATCTGGAAAAATTATCAAAAGATGTCTGTACCCATTAATAAAGCCAATTATCTGGAAGCTCATCGTTATGCCGAAAATGAAATAAAGAACCAAAAGCTCATAAAAAAAGGAGACAACTTCTATAAAGTATTACTGATAAAAGTTTCTTTACAGGCAAGCTATCTTATAGAGAACGGATTGATATCCCAAAACAGGACTACCGAAATGCTTCCGCAGCAATTAGCCGCTATGTGTTATAATCATGCGATAATGAATATAAAGGAAAATGAAAAGATACTAGAAACTTTATTCCAAAAATACAAACTGGCAATTATCTCGGAATCTTATGGAAATGTACTGCATACACTGATCGACTTCGGAGTAGCTTCTTATTTTACTGATATCATAGAATCTGAAACGAATGAAAATGTCCGGTATAACGATATAATCCGTCAGGGTGTTTCTGCTTTACACCTGCAACCGGAAGAGATTTTAGTTATAAGTAATTCTCTGCAGACAGACCTTGTTCCGGCGTCTCAACTAGGATGCAAAACGGCTTGGCTTACTCCTAAAGCAGTGTCTGTAGCAAGCAAACGACAAACCGATTTTAAAATTAATACTTTAAAAGAGATAAATAAGATATTGCCTCTAAATTAATGTATTACTATATAACCCAAAACTCGTAATTCGGCATGTGAATGTAGATATCCGAGGTTTTCTAAGCATAAAGTGAATTGATTCTATTAAAAGATGCCGGGATATATTTATATATCCGGCATCTTTTTCATTATTTCACAAACGAAACCATAACATCATTCCATGCCGGTCAACACCTGTTTCACATCTTTTAAGGGTTATAATCGCCAACAGTCAATATAATATATCTACTTTTAAAACTTTAAATTACTATCATCTGTTTTATGACCAAAAATTATAGGACTCTATCCATTCTGGTACCTGTGTACAACGAAGAAAACACGGTACATCTTATCCTTGATAAGTTGGATAAAGTCCATCTTCCCAACGGGCTATCCAAAGAAATCGTGGTTATTAACGACGGTTCTAAAGATGGAAGCAAAGAACGCATCGAGACCTACATACAGACTCACCCCGAAGTACCGGTCACATTTGTCAATCATAAGCAAAATCAGGGAAAAGGGATGGCACTACGTTCCGGAATAGCCGTTGCTCAGGGAGATATAATAACCATACAGGATGCCGACTTGGAATGCGATCCTGCCGATTATCCCGATATGTTACCTTTTATCCTTTCCGGAGAATTCAAAGTCGTATATGGTTCTCGCTTCCTCAAAAAAGAAAATGTTCATTCATATAAAACATTTTACTGGGGAGGACGGCTGGTCTCAATCGTCGCGAATATACTTTATGGTTTACGGCTTACCGATGAACCTACGTGTTATAAAATGTTCGACGCCGACGTATTACGTTCTATTCCGTTAGAATGTATGCGTTTCGAATTTTGTCCCGAAGTAACCGCAAAAATCGCAAAACGGGGTTACCAGATAAAAGAGGTTCCTATCCATTACTATCCCCGTTCCAAAGAGGAAGGGAAAAAAGTTAAATGGCACGACGGCATCGAAGCTATCTGGACTTTAGTCAAATATCGTTTTCATAAATAATCACACCATGACATCTGACAATCACAAGAAAGAGAACAAACGCTCGTTTTTCGATTACTTCATATGGGTATGTAAAAACGGAGTGGCGGCTCTCATTTGCTGGTTTCTTATCAGCCATTTCGTATTCAAACAACCTGGTTACCAATGGATAACGCAGGGCATGCTTAAACAGAATATGGAACTTATCAAACAATACCCGAAACTTACCACGGATCAAAAATACGAGATGAAGCTGGGTACGTCGTACGCATATCTAAAATTTATCAGGGAACAAACTCCTCCTAATGCTATTATACTATATCCGGAAAGGAACGACTTTTTCCCTCCCGGAACGGAAAGTCAGTTTAAAGGGCAGGAACCGTATAATAAGGTATGGGCTACAAGATTCCTTTTTCCCCGCAAGCTTGTCACGCCAAGCGAATTAAAAGACAGCCCGTACGCCGGACAGATAACACATGTAGCAATCGTGAACGGACGCGGACGCGATCGTCTCAATTATCCGGTTCCCGAAGAATACCAATTTGCCGTATTACCGGTCAATCTTCCCACACAAAATCAGAACTAACATGTTATTCACAGGTATTATATTAACAATCCTCATCGGATTTTCTTTAGTAAACGCGATCTCGTTTAAATTTTCCTGGCTGGAAAAAATAGGATTGTCATTCCCTTTAGGCATCGCTTGCCAGACTTTACTTATGTTATTAATAGACTGGATCGGTATAGCTCTTACTTCCACATCCGTATTAAGTTCGGGACTGGTATTGCTTATTCTGATGAATATACCGACCTGGCTACGCAGAAAAAAGATAAAGACGGAACTAAAAAATATTTCTTTTGAATGGTCATCGGTCAATCTGGTCTGCTTGCTATTATTAGCCCTCGTTGCCTGGTACGAATACATGAATTTCTCCAAATGCATGTATTTTCCAACTTTCGACAGGGATAGCCTTACATCGTTCGATACATTCGGATTCATCATAGCTGGAGAGCATACACTTAAAAACTTGTCATTCTTCACTTCTGATTATATCCCAACTATTCATAATGCAGGAAGTCCTATTAGCTACACCCCTATGGTGCAATTAAGCTATGCTTACGTGTATTTGCTGGGCGCAGAAACTTCCAAGATTATTCCGGCACTGTCATATCTCTTTTTCCTTATCGCATTTTATGCCGTGTTAAGCCGTATGGCCGGAAATACTGGAGCTGCAATAGCGACATTCTTCGTATTGCTCACCCCCGAAATGACTTCATTCTCTTCTATGTCTATCACCAATGTCATACAAGCGGGAATCGCTTCTACCGGAATCCTTTATTTTTCCTTGTGGTTACGTAAGAGAGAAAACAAAGATCTGTATATGGGCGTAGCCTTACTGGCTGCTAATTTATGGTGCCGTACCGAAGGTATCGTCTTCGTTGCTGCTGCAGGTGTCTTATTCCTGATAGACAGCATCCGCCGGAAAGAATATAAACAGTTGGGAATATGTACTATCGTCGTATTATCTCCAATGATCATCTGGAACATATTCATGAAATCCAACGGATTTTATTCCGAAAATGCCGTTATCTCACATCCGTTCTGGGATCCAGAAAAACTATCAACCATCTGGAACGGTTTATGGGCTCTTTTTACCAATCCTCTATATTATGGATGGAGTTTTGCGGCATTTGCTTTAGCCGTAATCTTCAACAGTTGGGGAACTATCAAGAACCGTATCGGGCTGAATCTGCTGATAATGATCGTATTGTCCATGCTGTTCTATATACTGGTATTATATCACGTAGATTACATCTGGGATAGCATCGGCAATGTTCTCGCATATTCTGCCAAACGTTTCATGTTCTGTTTCATTCCCCTGTTATGGGCTTACACGGTAAGTAACAGCAGCGCTATATGGCTTACGGGAAAACTGGAAGGATTCTTGAAGTTGAAATAAATTGTCCTCATAAAAAATATACCGGCCTTAATTCAAGCCGGTATATTTTTTATTATAAGGACTCTTCTTTCATATAATAGAACTCGTAGAAAATAGACCGGGAAACATTACGCTTAATCAATAAATTGTCTACCTTTGTGCAAAATTTGGGATTGAAAAAAAATTACTGGTAAAAACAAAGATATCCATCAGCTGGATTAACGAGACAACCGCCTTAATATCAAAAATTTATCCTACAAATAAATATATATATTATAATTTTCATATGGACTGGATACAAAATCTGTTATTTAACAATGCATCTGTGGCACACACGGTCATTCTCTATTCTTTCGTAATAGCAGTGGGAGTACTTTTGGGAAAAATAAAGTTTTTCGGAATATCCCTGGGTGTCACTTTCGTGCTTTTCGTAGGATTACTCGTCGGACATTTCGGTTTTGAAGCTAACGAAAGTATTCTACATTTCGTAAAAGAGTTCGGCCTTATCCTGTTTATATATTCTATAGGATTGCAAGTAGGCCCCGGATTCTTTTCTTCTTTCAAGAAAGGAGGGCTTACGCTAAACATGCTGGCCGTCTGCATCGTCGCATTGAATATCGTTGTTGCCCTCGTTATTTATTACGGAGCCGGCAATATTGAAATGCCCATGATGGTCGGCATTCTTTCAGGAGCCGTTACCAATACCCCGGGGCTGGGTGCTGCAGAACAGGCTATCGCACAACTTCAGTTCGACGGAGCCCTCAATCCTGTAATGGCCGAATCAATTGCCAACCGGCCTATTTCCCTGGGATATGCTGTGGCTTATCCTTTAGGAGTAATCGGAATTATCATGGCGATGCTTATTATCCGTGCCATATTTAAAGTACGTCTGGAAAAAGAAAGTAAACAAATAGAAGAAGAGAAGGAAGCCAGTACGCTTAAACCGCATATCGTCACTTACACAGTAGAGAACAAATTAATCGTAGGACGTACCATTCAGGAATTAAGCGCACTCATAGACCGGAATTTCGTAGTATCCCGCATTAAACGGAACGATGAGGTCATCATACCTAATTCGGACACGAAACTGGAGGAAGGTGATTTACTACTGACAGTACTCTCAGTTATTGACGAAGACGCGATGAAAGCATTTATAGGGACTCCTATAGAAATGAACTGGGAAGCAATACCAGCTCCTATCGTATCACGCCGAATATTGATAACTAAATCGGAATACAACGGACGCAAACTGGGCTCTTTACGCCTGCGCATGGGATATAACCTGAACGCCACCCGTATCAACCGTTCGGGTGTTGATCTGCTGGCTCAACCTAACCTCGATCTACAAATGGGGGACCGAATTACGGTCGTAGGTAAACTGGATGACATCAACCGTCTGGCTGAGAAAATGGGAAACTCTATGAAACGACTGAACGAACCTAATATGATCACACTATTTATAGGTATTTTTCTGGGTATTATATTGGGCAGCATTCCGTTCGCTTTTCCCGGTATGCCTATTCCCATGAAACTGGGACTTGCCGGAGGTCCTTTGGTCGTCGCAATACTCATAGGGCGTTTTGGTTACAAAATGAAGCTGGTGACTTACACATCGACGAGTGCCAGTCTTATGCTCCGGGAAATCGGAATATGTTTATTCCTGGCGAGTGTCGGTATATCCGCAGGAGGAAATTTCGTGGAGACCGTCGCGTCAGGAGGGCTTGTCTGGGTTCTATGGGGATTCCTTATTACCATTATACCGTTACTTCTGGTAGGAACCGTAGCCAGAGGGTATTACAAACTGAACTATTATTCAATCATGGGACTGTTATCCGGCAGCTGCACCGACCCCCCTGCTCTGGCCTATGCCAACAAAATAGCAGGAAACGATGCACCTTCGGTAGCTTATTCTACTGTATATCCTCTGACGATGTTCCTGCGAGTATTAACCGCTCAAATGATGGTACTGGCTTTCGCTTAACACCATCTTATTTATATTTCAAAACGCCTTTTTTCCATATGGAGAAAGGCGTTTTTTAATGATAATTATTCATACATTTAGTTTCAAAAACACAATTTTAAAAATGCCGTTTCTTTATTGCACCATATCGTAAAAAACATATTCCCTGTCGGCAAAATAAGGATTATCTTATATTATAATTGTACCTATCCCGACCGACATCTATTTTTGTCATATTAACTAAAGAGACAAGATATGAATCGTCGTGAAATTATCGTCATACTTACAGGTTTATTCATCGTTCCATATTTATATGCACAAAACAACCGGCCGGCCGAATGGACTCTGCAGGACTGCATAGATTATGCGCACGTCCATAACATCAGTCTGCAACAAGGACGTATCAGTCTGGAAGGAAACCGGATAGATACCAAAGAGGCCAAGGCGCAACTTTTTCCCTCTTTATCTTTTTCAACCTCTCATTCTTATCTAAACAATCCTTTTATATCGGAAGAGAATACAAGCCATAATCTCTATAACGGTTCTTATGGAGTGGATGCATCATGGACAATCTTTGACGGGGGAAAACGCACCAGCACTATCAAGCAACAAAAATTACAGGAGAAGGTAGGACAATATGATCTGGATGAAACTTCGCAGAATATAGAGCTTTCTATTCTCAGCAACTACCTGCAAATCCTTTATGCTGAGGAATCGGTCCGAATAAACGAACAAACGGTGGAGGTCTCGGCATCTCAAAAAGAACGTTCCAAAGCATTACTGGACGCGGGTTCCATATCGCGCAGCGATTATGCTCAAATAGAATCCCAGTACAGTAACGACAAATATCAGCTGGTCACTTCGCAAGCAACATTGGAAGGACTGAAACTGGATCTGAAACAACTATTGGAACTGGGTATGGACGATGAAATGAAGTTGGCATCTCCCGAGTTGGATAATAGTGACATATTGAAGCCCCTTCCCGATAAAAAACAAATATACGAAACGGCTCTTTCATTCATACCATCTATCCAAAGCAGTAAAATAAATAACGAGATAGCAGAGTTATCCGTCTCAAAAGCCAAAGCCGGATACTGGCCCAGCCTATCCCTCAATGCGGGTATAGGAACGAGCAGTTTGTCAGGAACCGGAACAGGATTCGGTACACAGCTGAAAAATAAACTGAATGAGCAAATCGGGCTTACTTTATCGATCCCCATATACAACAACCGGAGTACCCGTTCTTCGGTAGAAAAAGCAAGATTACAGGTTATAAACAGTAATCTGGAATTACAAAACCAACAAAAAGAACTCCTTAAAAAAATAGAGAATGCATATCTGGATGCCCGTTCGGCACAGAATAAATATATGGCAGCGCAAGAAAACGTGAAATCGGCACAAGCAACTTACGAGCTGGTGGAAGAACAATTCTACGTAGGAATCAAGAATACGCTCGAAATGCTTACGGCTAAAAACAATCTGTTATCGGCCCGCCAAGAAGAAATTCAATCGAAATATCTGGCATTATTGAACATAAAATTACTCGACTATTATAATAACGAACCTATTACTTTAGAATAAAATAATAATCTTATGAAAAAGAAAAATATAATATTACTCGTCATCGTTATCATTCTGCTTATATCGGGTGCTTATTTTCTTTTCTTGAAAGGAAACGGAAATACAACATTCACACTTGAAACCGTTAAAGTAGCACGGGGAGACATAGCGAATATGGTAACAGCTACAGGAACCGTAGAAGCCATTACCCAGGTAGAAGTAGGCACTCAGGTATCAGGCATCGTAAGTCATATATATGTCGATTACAATTCCATCGTCACCAAAGGGCAACTTATTGCTGAACTGGACCGTACCTTACTGGAAGCAGAACTGGCTTCGAGTACGGCAACTCTGAATGCGGCGAAAGTAGAATACGACTATCAGACAAGAAACTTTGACCGTCAAAAGCAATTATATGACAAGAAGCTGATCAGCGATACAGAATTCGAAACAGCAAAATATCAGTTCGAAACAGCAAAAAGCAATTATGAAAAAAGTAAAGCGGACTTGGTAAAAGCAACAACAAATCTCAACTATGCCAGGATTTACTCTCCCATCGACGGAGTTGTCATTTCCCGTGCCGTAGATGAAGGACAAACGGTAGCTGCCAGCTTTTCTACACCAACACTTTTCACCATAGCTAATGACCTGAGAAAAATGCAGGTAGTGGCGGATGTGGACGAAGCGGACATAGGAGAAATAACCGAAGGCCAGCGGGTAAGCTTTACCGTAGACGCATTCCCTAACGACGTATTTACAGGAGACATCACGCAAGTACGGCTCGAGCCCACCACCACCTCTAACGTAGTGACTTATGAAGTAATCGTGAACGCACCCAATCCTGACCTGAAACTCAAACCCGGCTTAACAGCCAATATAACGATCTATACATCGGAAAGAAAGAATGTTATTAATATTCCCCTGAAAGCGCTCCGCTTCGTACCTGAATTACCATCCGGAAAAACTCAGCATATGCTTTCCCAAGAAAAACTTACAGTTGAAAACGATTCCTCCAAAATCGTATGGGTAAAAGAGAACAGCAGCCTGTCTCCCCGAAAAATCATTACCGGCATGGATAACGGGATAAACATTGAAGTAAAATCGGGATTGGAGGAAGGAGAAGAAGTCATAACAGACCGTAAAGCCGGAGTCTCCACAGTACAAGAAACGGATAAACAACAAGAAGAAAGTCCGTTCATGCCTAAACCTCCGGGAAAAAAATAAAGAACGATATGGGAAAAGAAATTATCCGTCTTGAAAATATACGCCGGAATTTCATTGTAGGAAATGAAACGGTGCACGCCCTGAAAGGTGTAAGTTTCACTATAGAAGCCGGCGAATTTGTAACAGTCATGGGAACCAGCGGCTCAGGCAAATCGACATTGCTTAACATACTGGGATGCCTGGATACACCTTCTTCGGGAGATTATTTTCTCGATAACGTCCCGGTTCGTGAAATGGGAAAAAACGACAGGGCGACTTTGCGAAATATGAAGATCGGTTTCGTGTTCCAGTCTTATAATCTCCTGGCTAAAACAACAGCTATAGAAAATGTGGAACTACCTTTATTATATAATTCCGACGTATCTTCTAAAGAAAGAAGGAAAAAAGCCATCGCTGCGCTCGGATCGGTAGGTTTACAGGACAGACTGAATCACAAATCCAATCAGATGTCGGGAGGACAACAACAAAGAGTAGCTATTGCCAGGGCACTGGTAAACGACCCGGTTATTATTCTTGCGGACGAAGCTACCGGAAATCTGGATACACGCACCTCTTTTGAGATATTGGCACTTTTCCAGGAATTACACGCTCGCGGGAGAACTATCATCTTTGTTACCCACAATCCTGAAATATCAGCATACAGCAGCCGGAACATCGTATTGCGTGACGGAAAAATCATAAACGACACAAATAATCCTAAACCCGAATCGGCCACAGAAATGCTGGAAAAGCTACCGGCCGAGGACGACTAAATCACAATTTCATGAATATAGGAAATCTTACAAAAATAGCATTAAAAGCCCTGAATAACAACAAACTGAGATGTTTCCTTACTATGTTGGGAATTATCATAGGGGTTGCATCCGTCATCACGATGCTGGCCATCGGGCAAGGTTCCAAACGCAGCATACAGGAACAGATATCGGAGATGGGATCCAATATGATCATGATCCACCCGGGAAACATGGAACGCGGAGGCGTAAGACAAAGCGCATCGGATATGCAAACTCTTAAACTGGAAGATTTCAAAGCGATAAGCGAAGATACCGAATACGTGTCTTCCTGTTCTCCGTCGGTAAACAGCAGCGGACAATTCATCAACGGGGCGAATAACTATCCCAGCACCATATACGGCATTAACGAGGATTATCTAGATATCCGCAAAATATCGGTAGAAGAAGGCAACATGTTTACCGATAAAGATATACAAACTTCGGCAAAAGTCTGCCTTATCGGCAAAACCATTACCGACAACCTGTTCCCGGGAGGAGACAGTCCGGTGGGAAAAATCATACGGTTCAACAAGATACCGTTTAAAGTGATAGGAACGCTCACGCCTAAAGGCTACAACAGCATGGGTATGGATCAGGACGATATGGTACTGGCTCCTTATACGACCATACAAAAAAGAGTATTGGCCATCACCTATCTGCAAGGTATCTATTGTTCTGCCCTGTCGGAAGACATGACTGACCTGGCGACCGAAGAAATCAGCACCATCCTCCGCCGTAACCATAAACTCAGATTAAACGACGAAGATGATTTCAGTATACGTTCACAACAAGAGCTCAGCTCCATGCTGAGTTCTACAACCGACATGATGACCATACTCCTCGCCTGCATTGCCGGCATTTCACTGCTGGTAGGCGGTATAGGCATCATGAATATCATGTATGTCTCGGTTACCGAACGTACCCGTGAAATAGGACTGCGCATGTCTATCGGAGCCAAAAGCCGGGATATCCTCGCCCAATTCCTCATCGAAGCCGTTATAATCAGTGTTACAGGGGGGATAATAGGAGTCATATCGGGTATAGGAGCTTCCGCGCTTGTCAATATCGTATTTAAATGGCCGGTTTATGTGCAACTGTATTCGGTCATACTCTCATTCCTGGTATGCTCCGTAACAGGAATATTTTTCGGATGGTATCCCGCACGAAAAGCTTCGAACTTAGATCCGATAGAAGCTATCCGTTACGAATAATATTAAAAAATAAAATAGTATTTTTGCAAAAAGGAGAAACACCATGAACCTGAACAATCAAAAACGTACTGTAAATATTTTTATACATATACTTACCTGGGCTTTGCTTTTCGGTATTCCTTTTCTATTTCTGGAAAAAAGAGGTCCGGGCCCCGCACCTTCAGGTTACAAAGACTTCCTGGTAATTCCCCTCACTTATATGCTGGTATTTTACAGCAATTATTTCTGGTTGATAGACCGCCTGCTGTTTCGCAAACAGACTGTCCGCTTTATTTTATGGAACGTTCTTATAATTGTTCTGGCCGGACTTATCACCCATCTGTTCCATAAAAACCAGGTTCCTGTGCACATAAGGCCAAGACCGATAATAGACCAATTCATTTTTATGTCCAGAGATATGATATGGCTGATTTTGACAGCTGGATTGAGTGTCGCAATAAAAATGACAAACCGGTGGATACTATCCGAAAAAGAACTGCAGGAACTGGAAAAAAGCAGGACAGAGGCCGAACTGAAAAATCTGAAGAACCAGCTAAACCCTCATTTTCTGTTCAATACCCTCAACAACATATATTCACTCATTGCGATAAGTCCCGAAAAAGCTCAAAGCGCTGTTCATGAATTAAGCAAGCTCCTGCGCCACGCGCTCTACGAAAATAACAGCCGGTTCGTCCCTATAGAAAAAGAGCTGGATTTCATCCGCAATTATATAGAACTTATGAAACTGAGGCTTTCGAGGGATATTAAAGTTTCGGTAGATATACCCGACCCAATATGCAACGGACATTTCATAGCCCCTTTATTATTCATTTCACTCATAGAAAATGCATTTAAACATGGCATAAGCGCCAGCGAGCCGTCTTATCTAATCATAAAAATCTCGGAACTGGCCCCTAATATGATAAGTTGTTATACGGAAAATAGTTATTATCCTAAAAATGCTCAGGACAAAAGCGGATCAGGCATAGGCCTCGATAATCTGAAACGTCAACTCAATCTGCTTTATCCCGGCTGTTATCAACTGGAAACAGAACACGACAATGAAAAATATTTCTGTCGGCTTACTATTATTCTAAAGGAAAAGGAGGAATTACCATGACCCTTAACTGTTGTATCGTAGATGATGAACCTCTGGCAGCAGAACTGTTGGAAAGTTATATCAAAAAAACGCCGTTCCTCAAACTGGAAGGCAGTTATTCATCGGCTGTACAAGCCGTAGAATCAGTCACATCAGGAAATATAGACCTTATATTCCTCGATATTCAAATGCCTGAATTAAACGGTATGGAATTCTCTAAAATCATAGGAGACAAATGCCGCATTATTTTCACTACGGCTTTCGGGCAATATGCTCTGGACAGTTATAAAGTGAACGCCCTCGATTATTTGTTGAAACCTGTCAGTTATACCGATTTCCTCCAATCGGCAAACAAAGCTTTGAAATGGTTCGAGATGACAAGATCTTCTTCCGTACTTGTGCCTCACACCGAAGAAAAAGAATTCATTTTTGTGAAAGCCGATTACAAATTGGTACAGATCCCTCTAAAAGACATCGTTTATATTGAAGGATTGAAAGATTATGTAAAAATATATGTCGAAAACGAATCTCACCCGATCCTATCCCTGATGAGCCTGAAATCGCTGGAAGAGACTTTGCCGACGAACAAGTTCTTGCGCGTTCACCGTTCATTCATCGTACAACCCGGAAAAATAAAAGTAATAGAACGTAACCGGATCATATTCGGCAAACAGTACATTCCTATATCCGATTCTTATAAAGCCGCTTTTCAGGAGTTTATAAACCGTCATTCGGCCTTAATGTCAAAACTGTAAACAAAATGTCATAATTATTTTATTCCAAATATATTGCATCAATTCTTATCTTTATATTTTTTATGAAAAATATCCTTATTTCCATATTCTTTTTAATTATAAATTTAAATTGTTATTCAGACAATTCATTTATAAAACAGAATCAAATAACAGAAAAGAATATAACAAGCAATAATGAAAATATAGCTAATATAGACCCTAACTATTTTAATCTAGAAATAAATAGAATTGATAGTTTTATAACACACTATTCTATTAAATTATTATTTTATACAAGGAGTAGATATATCTCTATTGATCCAGAAGCAGAACGATACTACTCAATAAGTCCATATGCAAATTGTGCCAATAATCCTATAAAATATATAGACAATGATGGAAAGCGAATTGTGGATACTCAAGGTAATCCTATTACGTACTCAGTTAAAGCAGGTTGGTCTTCTAATGTTACTAATGATGTTCAAATTATAGGGCAAGCAATGATGCTTACTCCTATAGGAAATGAGCAATTAACAAAGATGATATCCCATTCAAAAATTATAACCATGCATTTGAGCAATGAAACAACTAATTCATATTTAGGATTAACACAATATACAAAAAATGGAAAAACTATAATAACAATATTTCCTGAAAATATCAAAAACGATTTACAAAAATATAAATCGATAAACGAACAATTAAAATTAAATTCATTATTACAAATTATTGGGGCATCTCAACAAGATAAGCTTCTATTAAAAAACGTGCCAACTTTAACAGAAAGAATAGGACAAGTCGGTGTTCATGAATCTGAACACGTATTAAATCCCAATGCTCAATCTGGCAACTGCAGTTCTGATCCTGAAATACCTGCAATTCAAAAAGAAATGCAATCTATCATTCAGACTAATGAATATAATAAAATGTTACCTGTATCTCCTCAATATATAAATCTATAAATATATGAAAATTACAATACTCATATTTTTCATTTGTCTTGTATTTCAAGGGCATACTCAAAACACCTATGATTATTTTCTACGAAAAGAATTATATTCTTTTTTAAAAAAAGAAGAAAAAATCAAAAATTCTTCCGAGTTTGAGAAAACAGACATTTGTCTAAAAGAAATACGTTCAGATAGCTTATTTATATCCGAAAAATTTGGCGTTTATCGTTTCAATTATTGTAATATATATGATGATGTCGATTATATTCTTATCATCGATGAAACATCAAGCAATATTTATAAGATAAATGATACAAATTTGATTATTGGAAAATTAATGGAAATTTCCGATAAAAAACCAAAAATTTTGAATCCGGAAACTTTAAAAGAATATATAAAATTAATTCTGAAATTCAACAAAAAGCTACGAATAGGAAAACCTTACGGAAAACTATATTACTGGATACCCGATAACGAACTTACCGAAAAACCATAGAAATATATAAAAACAAAAAAGCTATCCATAAAACGGACAGCTTTTTGAGCCGATAGAGGGATTCGAACCCACGACCCCGAGATTACAAATCACGTGCTCTGGCCAACTGAGCTATATCGGCAGGCGGGTAAGCGATCTACATCGCACCGCTACAACCTACTACCCTTGCTGCGGTCAAGCCCTGGGGGAATTCGCAGGGAGCTGGTCGTGTAGGACTTACCCGGGCACAAAAGTAGATATTTTTTTTCGTTCTGCAATAGGTCTGTAAAAAAAAGCCTCATTTTTTTACACTCTGTACTATATACCAAAGAGTTAGAAAAACGTTTTTTTTCGTTTTCCTGAAAAAAAAACGTTTTTATTGCCATCAAAGAACTATTTCCATAACTTTGCGACAGGGAAATACGAACAGAAATGCAGAATAAACCACACTTTCACCGTGGCTCCATACCTTCTTTAAGGAGGATTTCCCTAAGAAACACATATTAAACTAATCTGACATGATCGAAGAAATTAAAAACAGAATTCTTGCGGGAGGTGAAATAACCCCGGCAGAAGCCGTGGAATTATCGAAGGTCACGGACAGGGAATCCTTGTACGCCGCCGCCGATGAAATACGCAGGGCTCTGTGTGGAAACAAACTGGACACATGTTCCATTGTCAATGCTCGCTCGGGCAAATGTCCCGAGAACTGCAAATGGTGCTCCCAATCGGCTCATCACCAAACAGGAGTAGAGATATATCCTATTCTCCCCGAAGAAGAAGTTATGAAAATGGCCCGGGTCCATGACAGGCAAGGTATAAAACGTTTTTCCCTGGTAACCAGCGGAAGAACTGTCAGGAAAACCGAAATGACCGAATTTTGCAAGATGTTCCGCCGCATTCACGCCGAAACGGGAATGAGAACTTGTGCTTCGATGGGATTACTGAACCGGGAAGAATTGGAAATGCTCAAAGAAGCAGGAGTAAAACGTTATCATTGTAATCTGGAAACTGCATCTTCTTACTTCCCTACCTTGTGTACAACGCATACGACCGAAGATAAGAAGAAAACTATACGGATAGCAAAAGAGCTGGGCTTTGAAATCTGTTCGGGCGGCATCATAGGTATGGGAGAAACGATAGAACAACGTATAGAAATGGCATTCGAGTTAAAAGTACTGGGAGCAGAATCGGTTCCTATGAATATATTGAACCCTATACCGGGAACAAAACTCGAGAATACTCCTCTTATTTCGGAAGACGACGTCTTGCTTACCATAGCCATATTCCGTTTCATACTGCCCCGAACACGGCTGATGTTTGCAGGAGGCCGGGCCCGGCTCTCCAGAGAATCGCAGAAAAAAGCATTATTATCGGGGCTCAACGCCAGTATGGTGGGTGACCTGCTCACGACCATAGGCAATAACGTTAAAGAAGATATGGAAATGTTCCGGGAATCGGGATATGATACGACGCGATAAGGATATTGTTGATAATCTTAAAAAAATCCGGCGTACTTTATTTTCGCCGGATTTTTTATATCGGGATATTTTGTCCATGAATAAATACTTTTTAGGGAACAAATGGAGGAGGATTGTCACAAAAGTGATAACTTTGCATTTTATACAGAAAATAAATAACACCGATGGAAGAAACAGCGAAACCGAAAGGACTTTTAAAACAAGCAATGGAAATGGGAGCTTATTTCGGACTCTTTCTGCTGGTCAAGTTCCTATTAGCGACGCAAAGTCTGAATAATCCGCTTTTAAACCTGGCATCTCTGTTGATGCTTTTTGCTATTCCGTTCGTCGTATATTATCTGATGCTACGGTTCAAAAAGACAATCATCGAAACAAATGTTTTTTCCCAGCTTTGGATGTTCGGAATATTATTATTTTTTTTCGCATCTTTAATTAGCTGTCTGGGCGAATATATCTATATAGACCCCAACTATCTGAATACACAAATAACGGCAATGTTGGCAATGTTGGACGATATGGAGCAGCTCAAGGGTAATGAAACGCTGAACATGATGAAGGATGCAATGGCAAACGGAGCTACACCCACTCCGTTTGGAATGATCATGCAAACGATCTGGGCTAACACATTCGTCGGTTCTTTGTTATCCATTCTTTTAGCACTTATACTCAATAATACACGCCAAAAATCCGGTTTCAATAAAGAAAACTAAGCATCACTATGGATATTTCTCTGGTCATCCCCCTTTTTAACGAAGCCGAATCGCTTCCCGAACTTACCGCTTGGATCGAACAGGTGATGAAAGCACATAATTACAGTTATGAAATTCTATTCATCAATGACGGTAGTACCGATGGCTCCTGGCAGGTTATAGAATCGTTGCAAAAAAAGAATCCGCAGATCAAGGGCGTCAAATTCCGAAGGAATTACGGAAAATCACCAGCTCTCTACACCGGGTTCCAACGGGTACAGGGAGATGTAGTGATCACAATGGATGCAGATCTTCAGGACAGTCCGGACGAGATACCGGAACTTTACCGCATGATAACAGAAGAGGGATACGATCTTGTTTCAGGATGGAAAAAGAAAAGATATGACCCGTTAAGCAAAACTATTCCTACCAAAATATATAATGCTACCGCCCGAAAAGTAAGCGGTATATACCTACATGATTTTAACTGCGGATTAAAAGCTTACCGGAATGAGGTGGTTAAAAATATAGAGGTCTATGGAGATATGCACCGTTATATCCCTTATCTGGCTAAAAATGCAGGCTATACCAAAATAGGAGAAAAGGTTGTTCGTCATCAGGCTCGTAAATATGGCAAGACTAAATTCGGTCTGGATCGCTTTATCAACGGTTATCTCGATTTAATGACTTTATGGTTTTTCTCCCGTTTCGGAGTGAAACCCATGCATTTTTTCGGATTGTTGGGAAGTTTTATGTTCGCCTTGGGCTTTATAGCTGTCATTATAGTAGGTACGACCAAGTTATACAACATGTATTCGGGCAATCCTTATCGTCTGATAACCGATTCACCATATTTTTATTTGTCGCTCACCGCCATGATATTAGGAACTCAACTATTTCTGGCCGGTTTTATAGGTGAACTTATTTCACGCAATGCACAAGACCGGAATCATTATCAAATAGAAAAAGAAATTTAAAATATTGTTTATATGAATCCAGAAGCCTCCTCATTGCCCGTATTGGAATTGCTCCAGAAACGTTGTTCGGTACGAAGGTTCTCAAAATCTCCCGTAGAGCAGGAGAAACTGGAATATATCCTTGAATCAGCCAGCGTAGCTCCATCGGCGGTGAACTTTCAACCTTGGTTATTCCTTGTAATAAGAAAAGAGGAACAAGCTGAAAAATTACGTCGCTGTTATCCGCGCGAATGGTTCCGCGAAGCACCTGTATATATTATTGCCTGCATAGATCATGACGCCAGTTGGAAAAGAGCTAATGACGGGAAAGATCATGGCGATATAGATATAGCTATAGCAACTGACCACCTGTGTACGGCAGCAACCGATGCAGGACTGGGAACATGCTGGGTATGCAATTTCGATGCTAATTTATGCCGTGAATTATTCAATATGCCAAAAAATCTGGAACCGGCCGTTATTATCCCCGTAGGATATCCGGCAGATGCCGACGTATTCGCCACAACACCTAAAAAAAGAAAAGCGATAAACGAAATTATAAAATGGGAAAGTCTTTAACTAAAATAGCAATTGCAGGGTTTCTGCTCTGTATCGTTACAGTCTTTCTTTACGGCTGCGGCGATTCAGGCTGTCTGGATAATCGCAGCAGTATGCCCATTGCCAATTTCTACAACACCAACAGCCCATCACAACAGCTTAGCATAGATTCCATATCGGTTTACGGCCTGGGGCAAATCAACGATTCTTTGTTACTGGACAGTGCACGAAACGTTTCTCAAATATCCCTGCCATTCCGAAACTCTCATGATACGACCCAGTATGTAATACATTATAACCAGCATAATCTTTCTTTCGACCAGTATAACGATACGCTCACATTCATCTATCATCCTTATCCTTATTTCGTATCGGCAGAATGCGGAGCAATGTTCAACTATATCATGGACAAATGGGAATATACCCGTAACGTACTCGATTCCATGGCTGTTGTGGTAACTGAGATCACGAACGAAAACGTTGAAAGTATAAAACTGTTCTATGAAATTAATAAATAAGCTCATATTAATTACCGGATTGCTGACGTGCACGTTTCCGGCATATTCCCAACGGCGTGTCATTACTCCGGTGGAACCGGGCTATGAACAGAAGTATATAACACAAACCGCCGTAGATTCAGTCGCTCCTGAAAAGGAAGAAGAAAAGCCCCCTAAAATATACCCGTTATTCAATGGTATAATGGTAGGAGTAAATGTATTTGATCCTGTTGCGAATCTATGCGGGCAAAAATACGGTAACTACGAAATAGGAATAGAGGTGGATCTTCTGAACCGTTTTTTCCCCGTATGGGAAATAGGAATAGGACATGCCAAAAGTACTCCCGAAGACATGAACTTTACTTATCTGACTAAAGGAGCTTTGTATAATCGCATAGGATTAAACTATAATTTTAAATATAAGAGCGATTCTCCCAGCTTTTTTTATATAGGACTCCGCTACGGATTCTCAATGTTTTCTTACGATATCAATGATATCACTATGAATTCTCCATACTGGGAGGAGTCCCAGGTTATCAATATTCCGGACCAGAAATCACATGCACACTGGCTCGAAGGCCTGGTAGGCCTACGGGTACAGATATACAAGAATTTTTTCATGGGATGGTCGGTCCGGTATAAATATATGCTTTCTTACAAGAAGAACATAAATTCCGATCCTTGGTTTATACCCGGATACGGTACCAAAGGTTCCTCCCTGGGTTTTACCTATAACCTCATGTACCGGCTACCCATAAAAGGTAAAATATCCAAAGCAAAACCGGAAATCGTAGGAGATACTAAAAAATAGTCTTAAAAATATTCGCTCTTGCCTTTCTGTTTACATCAAACCAACTCACTCCATTCCTCCGGTCTGAATCCGATCAATACCCGATTATCATTTATTAATAGCGGACGCTTAACCAGCATTCCATCCGTAGACAGTAAAGCAATCTGTTCTTCTTCGCTCATGGCGGGTAATCTATCTTTAAGTCCCATACTCTTATACAAAAGCCCACTCGTATTAAAAAACTTTTTAACGGGTACTCCACTTCGGAGAATCCAATCCTTGAGTTCGGCATATGTAGGATTATTTTCGGTAATATGGCGACTTTCATAGGTTATTCCGGATTCGTCCAGCCATTTACGGGCTTTACGACATGTATCGCACGCAGGATATTGTAAAAACAAATATTTCATAATCATAAAAAACGGGGATCGAATATTCTATCCATCCCCGAAAAGCTTATATGGTTAATAATCATCTTACTTTTTCTCAGGGATATTTTCCAGAACTGCCACCAGCAATTTCCAGAAATCGGCTACTGTTTTTATCTCTACTTTCTCATTGGGAGAATGCGGATGCTTAATAGTCGGTCCGAATGAAATCATATCCAAACCGGGATAAGCGGAACCGATTATTCCACATTCCAATCCCGCATGCATCATTTTGACTTCGGGTTTACGTCCCAACACTTTAGGGTATATCTCTTCCATCAATTTAAGTACCGGAGATTCAAGATTCGGCTCCCAGCCGGGATACGCTCCGGAAAATTCGACTCTCGCTCCGGCTAAAGAAAAGACACTTTCCAGCGAAGATGCCAGGGCCATCTTCATCGATTCGCTTGAGCTTCGTACCAAAATACTGATATCAATAGCCCCTCCGGATGTTTTTACGATAGCCAAATTGGAAGATGTCTCTACTACTTCCGGAGACTCCGGAATCATGCGGTACACATTATTAGGACATGCCACAACAGCATTGATAAGATCGTCCTGTATAGGTTCGGGAATAAGCGAAAGAGGCAGATTGGCTTCCTCGGCACGGAACAAAAGATTTTCCTCGATATATCCGTACTCATGTTTCAATGTATCGGCAAATATATCTACTGTTTTCAGGAAATCTTCTTTTTCCTCAACAGGAATTGTTACAGCAGCTACAGCTTCACGGGGTATTGCATTACGCAATGTCCCGCCTTCATAGAAAGCCAGGCGTGCTTCATGGGCGGAAACGACTTCTTTCAGGAAACGGAACATTTCTTTATTGGCATTAGCCCGTCCGAGATGAATATCCACACCGGAATGACCTCCGTGCAGCCCTTCCAGAATAACTTTATAGGCAACCTCATTCTGAGGAGTATATGGTTCTTCTTTATAGCGAAAGCTTACATTGACATCTATACCGCCAGCACAGCTAATATATAATTCACCGTCTTGTTCAGAATCGGTATTGAGCAGTATCTTTCCCTGGAGTTCTCCCGGTTTCAGACCTATCGCTCCATACATTCCGGTCTCCTCGTCATAAGTGAACAAGGCCTCGATAGGACCATGTTTCAATTCATCAGATTCCAGAACCGCAAGAATAGCCGATACGCCTATTCCGTTATCGGCTCCCAGTGTAGTTTCCTGAGCCGTCACCCATTCTCCGTCGATACGGGGGAGTATAGGATCGGTTTTAAAATTATGTTTTACATTGCCGTTGGCCTGAGGAACCATATCCATATGCCCTTGTAAAATAACCGGGCATCTGTTTTCCATACCCGGTGTCGCAGGTTTGCGGATAATCACATTACCCGCTTCGTCCCGATAAGTATCAAGCCCGTGAGACTTCCCGAACTGCATAATATACTCGGTTATTTTATCTAAATGTCCCGATGGATGGGGAATCTTGCAAATTTCGGCAAAATGCTTCCAGATAGCCTGAGGCTGAAGCGATGATAAGGTATTATCCATAACTATCAAATTTATAGGTTTAACATATTTCTATTCTGCCGGTTCACAGGAAACCAGATCTTTTTCCGGTAAATCGTTCTTTTTCCGGTCCAAGGCAATGGAGAAAAAGGTATATATTCCCAATAATACGATCAACACCATTTGTGAACCGTGAACAACCAAAGCGAATGCCCCCGCTTCTGTAGCTCCCACTCCGTAGAAAGAGAGTCCGGCAATAATCGCCAGGTGCCAGGGCCCGAGCCCCCCCTGTACGGGCAAGCCCATACTTAAACTGCCCAACACATACAAGGTAAGGGCAACCAGTATTCCCAGATCTTTTGTCCATTGGAAGGCAAAGAAACAAACATATAGCTGGAGAAAATAACAAGTCCAGATAAATATAGTATAAAACAAGAACTGAAATTTACCTTTCATTTTAAGTACCGTACTGAAACCTGTCCACAGATTTTGCACCATAGCTTTTACTTTTAAAGCCCATTTATTAGTCGTATTCTTACGGAAAAGCCATAAAACAGAACCTATCGCCAGCAGCAATATAGCATATAACCAGGGTGACGTAACGGTATTGACCAATCCCTGCTGTACCGAAGGATAATCGCTCAGGAATTTAAGAAATACGTTCATGTTAAGGAAAAATACCGAAATGGTAAGTATAAGTACCGTCAAAGTATCGGTCAAACGATCCGAAACCATCGAACCGAATACTTGTGAAAAAGAAGATTTCTCTCTATGTGCTATATATCCGCAACGCCAAACCTCTCCCAACCTGGGAAAAACCAAATTCATCGCATACGTGCCGAATATGGCATTTACAAGGCTTCTCATCGAGGGTGATAGCCCCAGTGCCCGTAACTGCAAACGCCACCGGAAAGCCCTGGCGATATGACTGAAAATACTGATAACCATAGATACGGCTATCCAAAAATAATTAATATCTGATTTAAGAATAGAAAAAATCTCTTTCGTGTCGAGTTTACTGTATAAATACCAAAAGAGAGCCACGCCGCATATCAAAGGCAGGACGTACTTTACTATATTACTGAGTATTTTTTTCAATTTTCCTGTTTTAAAAAATATTATTGTACCTTTGTGTCTCGCAAAGATACGAGATAATCTGTAACTTTGGTACGTCCGGAACTATTTAATTTAACTCCGGTAATAAGTTTACACATTGATTAACAGTCATGGAAACGAACCGAAAAAGTAATGATAAATAACGTAAAACCCAAAAAATCACTGGGGCAACATTTCCTGAGAGATATGGATATCGCCCGCAGTATAGCCGACACGATAAGCGGGTACAAAGATATTCCTGTACTCGAGATCGGGCCTGGCATGGGTGTTCTTACTCAATTTCTCATTGAAGCCGGACATGACCTTACGGTCGTTGAGTTAGACAGGGAATCGGTAACTTACCTGGAAGAGCATTTTCCCCAACTCAAAGGAAGAATTATCGGAGAAGATTTTCTGAAGTTAAAACTGGACCAACTTTTTCCCGGCCAGTTTTGTGTCATAGGAAATTATCCTTACAACATTTCAAGCCAAATTTTTTTTAAAGTAATAGATTACCGGGATCATATACCCTGCTGCAGTGGTATGATACAAAAAGAAGTAGCGGAACGCATGGCGGCTTCTCCGGGAAACAAAACATACGGTATATTAAGCGTACTCATGCAAGCATGGTATGACATCGAATATTTGTTTACCGTACCCGAACATGTTTTCAATCCGCCTCCGAAAGTCAAATCGGCAGTCATAAAAATGACTCGCAATACCACTCAAAAACTCGATTGCGACGAGACCTTATTTAAACGAGTCGTCAAAACGAGCTTTAACCAGCGACGAAAAACCTTGAGGAACTCGCTTAAACCCTTGGTGGGAAAAGAGAGTGAGATTTTCGGTGATGAAATATTCAACAAACGTCCCGAGCAATTATCGGTCGCTCAATTTGTCGAGCTGACAAACCGAATCGAGAAATACATACCCGAATAGTAACATGCAGAAGAAAATATCTTTCTTCTAAAAAAATGGAGGAACACAATGGAAAAATTCACACCGGAATATATCCAGAACTTCCAACAAATCATTCTTAACGACGATAAAGAGAAAGCAAAAGAGCTGCTCAAAGAACTACACCCGGCAGACATTGCCGAGTTATACCAGGTTCTTAATCTCGATGAAGCCGAATACATCTACTTGCTGCTGGACGGAGAAAAGGCCGCGGACGTACTGATGGAACTGGACGACGACGATCGTAAGAAAATGCTGAAACAGCTTCCTAACGAAGTCATTGCCAAGCAGTTTATCGACTATATGGATACGGACGATGCCGTAGACCTGATCCGTGAAATGGACGAGGAGGCTCAGGAAGAGATACTTTCCCATATTGACGACGTAGACCAGGCGGGAGATATCGTAGATCTGTTGAAATATGACGAAGATACGGCCGGCGGTCTTATGGGAACTGAAATGGTTGTCGTAAACGAAAACTGGAGTATGCCCGAATGCCTGAAACAGATGCGGCAGCAAGCCGAACATATGGATGAGATTTATTACGTGTATGTAGTTGACGATGATTTTCGTTTACAAGGCGTATTCCCTTTAAAAAAGATGATTACTCATCCGTCTGTTTCAAAGATCAAGCATGTGATGCGGAAAGATCCTGTTTCGGTAAAAACAGACACTCCTATAGACGAAGTGGCTCTTACGTTCGAAAAATATGATCTTGTAGCCGTTCCTGTAATAGACAGTATAGGCCGGCTGGTAGGAAGAATTACGGTAGACGACATAATGGATGAAGTGCGGGAACAATCGGAAAGGGATTATCAATTAGCTTCCGGTTTGTCTCAGGACGTTGAATCGGACGATACTATTTTCATGCAAACAAAAGCCCGCCTTCCCTGGTTGCTCATAGGTATGTTCGGCGGAATTACAAATTCCGTTATCCTGGGAAACTTCGAAGCCGGTTTTATCACTAACCCTGCCATGGCATTATTTATTCCCTTGATCGGAGGAACCGGAGGTAATGTAGGTATACAATCCTCCGCTATCGTAGTGCAAGGCCTTGCCAACGGTACGCTGGAAATGAAGAATGCAGGAAAACAGTTGCTGAAGGAACTGGGGGTTGCCCTCATCAACGCCTGTATGATCTCATTGCTGGTCTTTGTATATAACTGGTTTCTCCTCGGCAACGTTTCCACTACGATATCGGTATCGCTTTCCCTTTTTACGGTAGTGATATTCGCATCCATATTCGGAACACTCGTGCCTATGACACTGGAACGCTTCAAAATAGATCCGGCAATAGCTACAGGTCCCTTCATAACTATTACCAACGATATTATCGGTATGCTTATCTACATGAGTATCAGTTTCGCACTCATGTAAATACGGTAAAAAACGAAAAACGGCGACCCGTACATATTAAATTTTAAAGTAAAAATCGGCTTTAAGAAGCCGGTTTTTATTATTTTTGTAAACTTATTATCAATAAAATACATAAGGGCTTTATTTCTGTTACAGCACCCTTTTTTATATCAGACTTATGAAACAAACAATACTTGACATCAACGATATACAGGATATTATTCCGGCACTGAGAAGCAAGAACGGAGAAAAAACCATAAAATGGCTGATGCGCGTATGTGACTTAGACCGCATTAACGGCTTATATGGCCGTAATTGCGAAAAACGGGGAGCCGATTTTGTAGACTCCATTTTAAATGATCTGGGAATAACTTTAAGAATAGATAATGAAAATATCCTTCACCGCTTACCTGAAGGAGCTTTCATTACAGTTTCCAACCATCCTTTCGGTGCACTGGACGGTGTCATACTCATAAAGATGCTTGCCCAGCAACGTCCTGATTTCAAAGTCATGGTAAACTGGATACTGAATTACATACAAGCCATGTCGGATAATTTTATCGCCGTAGACCCCATTTCCAATCCCGACAAAAGGAGCGTATCCATGGCAGGAATCCGGGAAGCTCTGAAACAGGTAAGGGACGGCCATCCTATCGGTTTTTTCCCCGCAGGAGCAGTTTCTAAATGGAATCACAAATTACAACTATGCGACCGGCAATGGCAACCTAATATTATACGGCTTATTCAGCAGATGAAAATTCCGGTGGTACCTATCTATTTTCATGGTAGCAATTCGGTAATGTTCAATATTCTGAGCCTTATCAGTTGGAAATTACGTACCTTTTTGTTACCTATGGAAGTTTATAAAAAAGAAAACAGCGAAATGCATATTTCAATAGGAGAACCTATCTCCTGGGAAAGACAGAAGGAATATAAAAGCGTAGAAGAATTAGGAAGTTTCCTGAAAGCCGAAACTTATAAAATGCGAAAACTGAAATAAGTATCGACCTATTAAAAGCACCGGAAAAGGACGACAGGATATAAATTTAATTTTGTATCTTTGTTCTATAGTAAATGATTTTTTAGCGAGAAAACAAATAAAATGACGACAGCCGAAATACAGCAAGTAAAACAACGTTTCGGAATCATAGGTAATACTCCCGGACTTATACGGGCGATTACCCGAGCACTGCAAATAGCACCTACCGACTTTTCGGTGCTTATCACAGGAGAAAGCGGTTCGGGAAAAGAATTTTTTCCTAAAATTATACACACCAACAGCCAGTGCAAACATGGTAAATATATAGCAGTGAACTGCGGTGCTATTCCGGAAGGAACAATAGATTCCGAATTATTCGGCCATGAAAAAGGTTCGTTTACCGGAGCTATATCCGACCGTAAAGGATATTTCGAAGAAGCAGACGGAGGCACTATATTCCTGGATGAAGTGGGGGAACTCCCTCTTACGACCCAGGCACGATTACTCCGCGTACTGGAAAGTAAAGAATTTATGAAAGTCGGTTCCTCGATCGTTAAAAAAACCAATGTACGTATTGTAGCCGCAACAAACCTGAATATGCTAAAAGCCATATCGGAAGGCAAATTCAGGGAAGACCTATATTACCGTCTCAGTACGGTTACGATAGAAATTCCGCCGTTGCGTGAAAGGGGTGATGACATACTTCTCCTGTTCAGAAAATTCTCCAGTGATTTTGCAGAACGCTACCATATGCCGGCAATCCAACTCACTGAGGACGCAAAACGGGTTTTACTCGATTACCGGTGGCCCGGTAACGTACGTCAATTAAAAAATATAGCTGAACAGATATCTATTTTTGAAACCACCCGGGATGTAAACAGTTCAGTATTGCAGACTTATCTGCCGCAATACGCATCATCGGTTCCTGCCGTACTATCAAACAAAGACGGCGGTTTCAACGATACGGAACGGGAAATGCTCTACAAAATTATTGTAAAACTACAAAAAGAAATGACGGAACTACGGGCCACAGTGGAAGATATGTCCCGGAAGAATCATTCCGAAAAAGTAGAACCTTGCGCAATGTTCACGCAAGAAACACCCAACCTGCCCCAGGCTATTGTTCCCAGCAGTGTCACGGTTCCGGTACACAGCCGGCATTTTGAACATGTAGAGAGCGAAATAGTACATCCTGTCAATGACTATATTGAAGAAGAAACACCTTTCTCACTCGAAGATACTGAACGTGAAACCATACGGAAGGCCCTGATTCGTAATAACGGAAAAAGGAAAAAAACCGCCGAAGAGCTGAAAATATCGGAACGGACGCTGTACCGCAAAATCAAAGAATACAATCTGGAATAAACTTATGAAAAAATTTATAGCCATCTTACTTGTAATGTTATCATCATGCACCATCTCATATAAATTCAACGGTGCATCGATCGATTACAATAAGATCAAAACTATATCGGTATCGGACTTTCCCATAAAAGCGGCATTAGTATATCCACCGTTATCTCAGGTATTCACCGACGCATTAAAGAATATCTATATTCAGCAGACCCGCCTGAATATGGTAAAAAATAACGGAGACCTCCAGGTCGAAGGAGAGATAACACGGTATGACCTGAGTCCTCAGGCTGTTACAGAAAATGCTTATGCATCCCAAACCAGACTCACCATCGGAGTAAAAGTCCGCTATACCAATACGAAAGAACCTCAATTCGACTTGGATCAGGAATTTACTGCTTACCGGGACTTTTCCAGTACGCGGATGCTAACCGATGTACAGGATGAACTGATCAAAGAGATCAGTGACGAACTTGTCGACCTTATTTTTAATGCAACCGTAGCCAACTGGTAAAAATAGCTATGAACGGAGAAGAATTACGAAATATATTACAAGAAAAAAACGATTATAAACTAACGGAAGAAGATATCCGCGAGCTTATAAAAGAATACCCTTATTTCGAGATTCCCGTTCTTCTTTACCTCAAACAATACGGGATATCCGATCATTCACAATGGCTGCAACGGGCCTCTATATATTCGGGAAACCGGAAAACGCTCTACAGACTTGTTTGTAAAGAGAGCCACCGTTATGATTCGTTATATCCGGAAAAAAATATACCGGAAGTAACGGAAGATAAAACTCTGTCGGCCATTGACTTGTTTCTCGAAAAATACAACTCTGGTAATAAAGAGGAAGAAAATACTCTCGAATCGTTACTCGCCCCTTCGGTCGATTACATATCGTTATTACAGTCGGAAGAAAAACTCAAAACTATAGCCGAAACCAATAATGAAGGAACGGAAAACGAAATAGACCGACTTATTTCACAGTCGGAGAATCTGAACATACGGCTTTCGGCCCCTCAAACTTCTAATTCTCTTAAAGAAGAGAACAGAGATAATAGTACAGCCGAAGGAGATGAAAGCAATGAAGATACATTCCTGACGGAAAGCCTGGCAAAAATTTATATCAAACAACGCCGATATTCCAAAGCTTTGGAAATAATTAAAAAATTAAGTTTGAAATATCCGGAAAAAAATGTTTACTTTGCAGACCAAATAAGATTTTTGGAAAAATTGATTATTAACATAAAAACAAAATAATAAAAATGTCTACATTAATTACAGTAATAATCCTTGTCGCATCTATATTGATGATTGGCATCGTACTGATTCAGAAATCCAAAGGGGGCGGACTTGCTTCAAATTTCGCTTCATCGAACCAAATCATGGGTGTACGTAAAACCAATGATTTTGTAGAAAAAGCCACATGGACTTTGGCTATAGTTATTGTTGTTTTAAGTATTTCTACCGTTTTCTTTTTGCCGTCCCACAATAAAGATATTAATGGTGATTCGGAAATTAAAGATATGGTAAAAACAGAAATTCCTGTAGCAGCTCCAAACTTTGAAACTCAAACTGCTCCGGCCACTACTGCTCCGGCAGCAACTGAAGCACCTGCAGAAAACGCTCAGTAAAATTTATTCTTATATATTAAAAAGCACCTTCATAAAAAATGAAGGTGCTTTTCTTGTTCCCTCTATTCTCCCGTTGAGAACTATATTCTTTAGAAAACAAAACTCTTTTTACCCAAGTCTCCTGCACGACTGAGTAAAGTACATATAATACAAAATCCTTTATCCTGAACAGGATAAAGGATTTTAATATATTGTCCTACTAAATATTATTTTACAGATGCCAGTGCTTCCATGATAAGTGCCTCCAGTTCATCGGCCAATTCAGGGTTATCATTTATACATTTTTTAGCGGCATCACGTCCTTGCCCCAGCTTAGTATCTCCGTAACTGAACCATGAACCGCTTTTCTTAACAATTCCCTTTTCCACTCCCAGGTCTATTATTTCACCTGACCGGGAAATACCTTCCCCGAACATAATATCGAATTCTGCTTTGCGGAACGGAGGTGCAACTTTATTTTTCACTACTTTCACCCGGGTTTGATTACCAGTAACTTCATCGCCATCTTTTATTTGCCCTATACGGCGTATATCAATACGTACCGATGCATAGAACTTTAAGGCGTTACCTCCTGTCGTGGTTTCGGGATTACCGAACATAACTCCCAATTTATCGCGCAACTGATTAATAAATATACAGGTAGTATTGGTCTTGCTGATTGTAGCCGTAAGTTTCCGTAAAGCCTGGGACATCAAACGCGCCTGTAACCCCATTTTAGAATCTCCCATGTCGCCTTCAAGCTCTGCTTTCGGCGTAAGGGCAGCAACCGAATCTATCACGACAATATCGACTGCGGAAGAACGAATCAATTGTTCTGCTATTTCCAGAGCTTGTTCCCCGCTATCGGGCTGGGAAATCCATAGATTCTCCACATCGACCCCCAATTTCTCGGCATAGAATCGGTCAAAAGCATGCTCAGCATCGATAATGGCAGCTATACCGCCTGCCTTTTGGGCTTCTGCAATAGCATGGATAGCTAATGTCGTTTTACCGGATGATTCCGGACCATATATCTCAATTACGCGCCCTCTCGGAAAACCTCCTACTCCTAAGGCTGCATTCAACCCTATAGATCCGGTAGGAATCACTGCTACTTCTTCTACGTGGTCATCTCCCAGTTTCATGATAGCTCCACGCCCGTAATTCTTTTCGATTTTCTCCATAGCGGCTTGCAGCGCTTTGAGCTTTTCATTCGGCACAGGTACTCGGCCAGCGGCTTTTTCCTCTGTAATTTCAGTTTGTTTTTCTGACATAACGTATTTTTTTCTTTATTTATAATTCAGTATCTGACGGGCATGATCTTTCGTATCTACCTTTGTAATGATATTTTCTATCACGCCTTTTTCATCGATAATAAAAGTCGTACGTACTGTACCCATATATTCACGGCCGGCCATTTTTTTCAACGCCCAGACTCCGAAAGCCTGATTAAGACTTGTATCGGTATCGGCAATTAGGGTAAAAGGCAGAGATTGCTTCTCAATAAAATTACGGTGCGACTTTTCATTATCCTTGCTTACGCCTATCACTTCATAACCGGCCTTACGCAGTTCTTCATAACCGTCTTTCAGGCTACAAGCTTCGGCTGTACATCCTGGTGTATTATCTTTGGGATAAAAGTAAAGTGCTATTTTCCGCCCTTTAAAATCACTCGTCCTAACCTCTTTTCCATTTTGGTCCTTTCCCAATATTTCAGGAACTTTATCTCCTATATTCAATGCCATAATATTTATTTTTATCCGGAACAACAAATATACATAATTTCGTACAGAATAACTACGGTCTTCCCGCATTTCAATTATCATACTCTCGTACCGTTCTTAAATTCTTACTGTACAAAGATAAAAAAGAGCCTGTGCACTTATATTGCACACAGGCTCTAATTATTATTTAATAACGTTTTAATAAGTTATAATTCTAGATCGCCATTAAATATCTCATGCCAAGGTAATCCTTGTTTATTAAGTTGTTCCATAAAAGGATCCGGATCAAACTCTTCTACATTCCAAACGCCCGGTTTCTTCCATATCCCTTCCAGGAATAATTTTGCTCCTATCATTGCGGGCACCCCGGTAGTATAACTTACGCCCTGAGCTCCGGTTTCCAGATAAGCGGCATGATGGCTGCAATTATTATATACATAATAAGTCATTTCTTTTCCGTCTTTCAGTCCCCGAATGCGGCAACCGATAGAGGTCTCTCCTGTATAGTTCTCTCCTAAATCTCCGGGATTAGGCAATACGGCTTTCAGGAACTGTATAGGTACAATCTCATGGCCATTATACATCACCGGATCGATACGGGACATACCGATATTCTGAATAACCCGCAAATGCGTAAGATACTCCTGGCCAAAAGTCATCCAGAAACGGGCTCTCTTTAATGTCGGGAAGTTTTTAGTCAAACTTTCTAACTCCTCATGATACATCAAATACGACTCTTTAGGCCCTATATTAGGATAGGTCAACGGCATATGTACCGACAACGGATCCGTTTCTTTCCACTCACCGTTTTCATAATATTTACCACGTTGTGTGATTTCACGTATATTGATCTCCGGATTAAAATTCGTTGCAAAAGCCTTATGGTGATCTCCGGCATTACAATCCACGATGTCAAGATATTGTATCTCGTCAAAATGATGTTTAGCGGCATAAGCCGTATATACTCCGGTTACACCCGGATCAAACCCGCATCCGAGAATAGCTGTAAGACCGGCATCTTCAAAACGCTTTTTATAAGCCCATTGCCAGCTATATTCATATTTAGCCTCGTCAATAGGTTCATAATTAGCCGTATCGAGGTAATTAACTCCACATTCCAGACAGGCATCCATAATCGTAAGATCCTGATAAGGAAGCGCCACATTAATTACAATATCGGGGGTATGTTTCTTAAACAAAGCAACAAGCTCTTCGACTTTATCGGCATCCACCTGATCGGTTTTAATATTCTTCGCCCCTATTTTTTCTACTAAAGCATCACATTTGGACTTAGTACGGCTTGCCAGAACGACCTCGGTAAATACGTCCGGATTCTGAGCTACTTTATTCACAACCACCGAGCCGACTCCACCGGCCCCGATAATAAGAACTTTTCCCATTTATTTCTATTTTAAATTATATCGTTTTTACGTTATAGTTATATTCTATCAAACTACCTGCAAAGATAATATTTATCGGAAAACTTTTCTTAACTCCGAAAGAGTTTTACACGGTGAACATTATCCCGAAAAACAAACCGGGGAACCACAATGTAGCTCCCCGGTTCCATTTTATATCGAATAATGATTAATCGATCTCTTCATCGGCTTCATAACCACCCATTTCACGTATAGCATTCTTCAACATAACGTATTGTTGGAAAAGATGGTTCACGGGGATTTCGTCCTGAGTGTAATCATGCATAGGGCTCTTCAGGAAGAAACTCAGGAAACGCTGTGTTCCATAACGTCCTGCGCGTGCAGCCAGATCGCTCAACAATACAAGGTCAAGCAACAAAGGAGCTGCCAGGATAGAATCACGGCAAAGGAAATTGATTTTTATCTGCATAGGATATCCCATCCATCCGAAAATATCGATATTATCCCATCCTTCTTTATTGTCATTACGGGGAGGATAATAGTTTATACGTACTTTATGATAGTAATCGGAGTATAAATCAGGTTGATCTTCGGGAATAAGAATAGATTCCAGAGTAGATAGTTTACTAACTTCTTTTGTACGGAAGTTCGCAGGTTCGTCCAGCACCAGACCGTCACGGTTACCTAATATGTTAGTAGAGAACCAACCGTCCAGACCGAGACAACGGGTTCCGATAATAGGTGCGAATCCTGATTTAACCAATGTCTGACCTGTTTTAAAGTCTTTACCGGCAATAGGCATTTTTGTTTTTTCTGCCATTTCCCACATTGCAGGAATATCGACAGTTGTATTAGGAGCACCCATAATGAAAGGAGCTCCTTCGGCTAAAGCTGCATAAGCATAGCACATAGAAGGAGCAATATGTTCCTTGTCATCATCTTTCATAGCCTGCTCCAAAGCAGCTAAAGAACCGTGTACCGGTTCATATACAGGTACATATATTTCGGTAGAGGCCGCCCAGATAACTACAACACGTTTGCAATTATTATCTTTCTTGAATTTACGAATATCTTCGCGAAGCTGCTCCATCATATCCCAACGGTTCTTACAATCCTTTACATTTTCACCGTCCAGACGTTTTGCATAGTTATGGTCGAAAGCAGCCTTCATAGGAACGATCTTTTCCAGTTCATCCTTAACCGGATTGATATCTTTTTCCTTCAATACTTCGCAATTAATAGCCGATTCATAAGCATTTGCAGGATAAACATCCCATGCACCGAATACAATATCATTCAAGTTGGCCAATGAAACAATGTCACCATAATGTTTATACTGCTTATTCGCTCCTTTTCCTACACGAATCTTATCGTATTGCGTCATAGAGCCGACAGGTTTTGCCAACCCTTTGCGAGCCATCAAAACTCCTGTCATAAAAGTTGAAGTAACAGCACCTAAGCCTACACAAAGTACGCCCAATTTTCCTTCAGCTTTTTCCACATTAATTTTTTCCATAATCTTCTTCTCGTTAAAAAATAACTGTATTTATAGTTTATTTTGCTTTCTTTATCCAAAAAACTTAGTAAAGATAGGGCGATTTTTTATGATAAAAAATCTTTTACGCCTAATTATTGCATGAGCAACATTAATATTTGCAATTTTTTGTATTAAAAAATACTTTTATATTAAAACTACTCGTTATAAAGCACCATATATTAAAATATCACAATAAAAAATCCCTCAACTGTCCGAAATTCGTAATTATATTTTTATGTTTTACAGCATTTTCTTCCTCACTCCACGGTTTACCTTTGATCCATATTGCCTGGCATCCCAAACTCTCGGCGGGACAAATATCTTTTTTATAGCTATCTCCCACCACTACTACCTCTGAAGGTAATAAGCCCAACGCTTTCACCCCCATTTCGAATATAGCCGGGTCGGGTTTCCGTACACCTACTACTGCCGATTCTATAATGGAATCGAACAATCCCAAAAGCCCGAAATCTTTAAGTACTGTCTCTATATTGCCATAAAAATTGGAAACCAAAACCACAGGATATTTAACTTTAATTTCACATATCAACTCTTTTGCGTTATTAACACAATATTTTGCCCGATTATAGCAGTATTCTGCTATATCGGAGGAGAAAAACCGATACTTCTTATCTAAATAACCTTCATCGGTAAGATTCCGCAGTTCCAACTCCATCTTGATCCGCAACAAATCTCTAAAATTATGTTCCGGCTTAATATATGGATTACGGGCCAATGCCCTTTCGGCATAAACATACGCATTCCGAAATTGTTCTTTATTCACCGGAATCCGACTCTCCTGATACCCATCCCAAATAACTTCACTCCAATGGTCTCCATTCGAGTCTATTGTTCCGCCATAATCAAAAATTATTCCTTTTACATCCATCATCATCCGGTTTATTTGGCAGTAAGCTCAAGAGTAAATTCTTTACATATATTTTCATGCCTCCGTACCATATATATCAACATGATATTCAAGACCGTAATCTCAAATACGAAATATAGCCACGGCATGTCGATAAATAACGCTATAAATAACGCTATAACTCTCGTATTGAAAGAAAGCATATTGGTATATTTCATCAACGGTTTACTTTTGGCACGGAAACGTTCCCTGAATTCCAGTGGGATTTCTTCTCCGTATTTTTCTTTCAATACTTTGCGAAACCGTTGCATGTTAGGAGTAAAACTTTCCTGAGTCTTTGTATAATTGCGATAAAAGAACAACACCAGTTTCCTGAAAAAATCTCTTTTCCAGGACAGGGATTTGAAATTACGGGTCAATTGTTCCGTATCATCTAATTCGCTGCCCGATTTCCCCTTTAAAAAATAGAGGTGAAAATTCCGGTAATAATCGGCCATAGAGGCTTGGGTTGCATGAAAATAGCCTGCGACTACAGCCAAAACAAAAATATATCCGCTCCAGCCTTCAAAATGCATCATGCGCAAGCATATTGCCACATATATGGTAACGAACCATAAATCTCCGCTGACTCCGTCCAGTATGCGGCCTATACGTGAAAATTGTTTTGTCATGCGGGCCAATTGGCCGTCTGCACTATCATACGAGTTGGCCCAAACGAGCAAAAACATACCCAATACATTCAACCATAAATCGTTATAATAAAATAACACACCAGCCGCTACCCCCAAAAATATCGAAGCAATGGTAACGGCATTAGGTTTTACCCCCAAACGTTCGAAAAGAAGCGCCCACCGGTAACCGACAGGCCGATAAAACCATAAATCTATAGTTTCTTCGGTATCCATCGATTTGAGCGTATCCTGTAATGAAACTTTAGGTCTCGATTCTTTCATCCTTTATACTTTTTCTATACTTATATTTTTTCAATCAATTTTTTTATACACGACGCTATATGCGGAGCAGCTTCGCTACGACAAGGCGCAAAACTAGGCCAGTCATTAAAATCAATAATGCGTATGACCCCTTCCGGAGATATTACGCAATCACCGCCATACACGTGTACTTTTAATACGTCGGCCGCAACTTCACATATCTCTCGCATTGCTGCCACTTCAAATGGTATACCGGTCGCCTTCCCATTAATAGCTTCCAAACCGAACTTACTATGATTCATATCAAAAGGATAAAACCAATAAAAAAACGGTGAATCTTTTACTCCGTAAAATTTAACAAGGTCTCCTACCAGATGTTTATTAATAACGGCTCTTTTAATTCCACGCAAAGCATATTCACTTAATACGTCTTGAGCTTCTTGCTCATGACGAACATAGCTCACATCCTCTTTATGCATCGCATGGAAATCACCTCGTTTAATCCAACAGTTCGTAAAATTATGGGCTTCCAATTGTCCGGTCACATTTTCTTCTGTAGAAACGATCAGGCTTTCGGGGTATGGTACCCGATTATCTATCAAGATGCGTGTCATTTTTTCCCGTGTACAGTTTTCTATGCCAAAGCCTGAATTAACGACAAGTGCCCCTTCCGTTTCTTTTTGTTGCAATAATTTTATCGACGCCTGTTCTCTGCACATATTCACAATCACATCTTCAGAAACTTCTCCTTGCAAGAACTGATCTTCGGAATAGAATGTTATTCCATATCCTTCTTTTTCCAGATTTTCCATAGTTAACCTGAAAATCGCGGCATCATTGCCAATATGATTAGGAGAATATGCCCCGGCTCTCATGATCCCGGCTATTTTCATTTTTTTCATGCTCCTTATGTATTTATCTTTTTACAAAAGATTCCGCCTTTGGTATATCGCCGGCATGGTCCACATCTATTATTTTTCCAAAAGGGAAAGCCCGGAGTATCAATCCCGACTCAACCAAAGCACGCTGATAATTACGCATGCGTGAAACTCCAGCTTCTATTGTATTCTCCAATACATTTATAGCAGGAGAAGTCAGAGCATAAATACCGCCCGATATATACCGGGCTCCTTCATAGTAGCTATCTTTAAATCCATCTATGCTCAAATCATCCCTTGTCGATACGTACAATGGTTTTTCATCGTCTATATAATCGGTTACGGCCATCAAGCCGTCCAGCCTGTTATCTGCTTCAAAAGCCTGTATATACGACGCGAATTCATCTTCGCGAAACATAGTGTCCACTGTGGTAAGACAGAATTTCCCGTTTTTCAGAAATGATCGCAACTCATAAAAACTATGCATAGAACTAGGCGTAGATTTTACTACAAGGTTCAAAGGAACAGGGCATGAAACGGCATCGAGATATTCTTTTACCCCGGTCATTTCCTGATTGACAATAATGCTTATACTTTCAGCATTATTCTCCGTAAAAATACGTATAAGACGCCCTATCATCGTTTCGCCGTTGATATTCACCAACGGCTTCGGAGTTTTCACACCCTCTTCCACCAGACGAGATCCCTCGCCTGCTGCAATAATCGCATATTTCATTTACTTTTGTTTTAAAGCCATCGGAACATATCTTATGCTCCTCTTGTCACTTAATCTTTATCGGTATCGGCAGTCAGGTCCAGCACTTCATTATCGCCACTCTTATCATAATATTGCTTACGAAGAGGAGAGGCATGCATTTCGATATAATTTTTCCGGTTCCGATACACGTCTATTGCCAGATACAAAGCATGACGGAATGATTCTTCCGAAGCTTTCCCCTGCCCGGCAATGTCGTAAGCGGTACCATGATCGGGAGACGTGCGAACGTAGGGAAGTCCGGCTGTGAAATTCACGCCGTCATCCATAGCTATAGCCTTAAACGGAGCCAATCCTTGGTCATGGTACATTGCCAATACTCCGTCAAAGCTTTTATAGTGTTCTGTTCCGAAAAATCCATCAGCAGGATAAGGTCCGAAACATAACAATCCTTTGTCATTACATTCCTGTATAGCAGGAATTATTTTTTCTTCCTCATCCGTTCCTAACAGACCGGAATCACCGGCATGCGGATTTAGAGAAAGAACAGCTATACGGGGCTTCACAATACCGAAATCCTGTATAAGGGATTTATGAAAAACCTGTAATTTTTGGATAATCGCCTCTTTCGTTACATGGGCCGATACCTCCGATAAAGGCAAATGACCTGTTACCAAAGCTACCCTGAGTGTATCATTAAGAAGTATCATCAACGCACGGGCGCCGTTTCCCAATTTCCGTTCCAGATATTCGGTATGTCCGGGAAAATCAAATTTATCGGACTGGATATTATGTTTATTGATAGGAGCCGTAAGGAGCACATCAATCAGCCCGGATTCCATATCGTCCGTAGCTCTTTCCAAAGCTGCAAAAGCCGCTTCACCCGCTTGGGGGGTAGAACGCCCTATTTCCACTTTCACTTCTTCGTCTATACAGTTTATAATGTTGAGCTTACCTTCGTCTATCTGGTCGGCACTGTTCACGATATTGAAATTAACAGGAGCCATATCCAAAGCTTTACGATGATATGCCGCAACTTTGGCCGAACCGTATACCACAGGAGTACATAGCTCTACTATACGCGGATCGCTCAGCGTTTTAAGTATGACTTCGTAACCTATTCCGTTAATATCACCTTGAGTAATACCGACTTTTATTTTATATTCCTGATCCATAATAACTTATCAATTATTCTTTCATTCATCGTACTCCCGGAAAAATCATTTTTAAATATTTTCCCTTAATGAACCGACTAAGATAGACAAAATTTACGATATCGTAAAAAATTAGGCTCAACTATTTAGTAAAACCATTTTGATTACCCGACTTACGGGCTGTTGAAAGCATACCGCATGCAGCAAATATATCTTCTCCCCGGGAAGATCGTATCGTTGCGGTCACACCTCTTTTATTCAGAACATTACGAAAATCAATCATTGCCTGTTCATCCGAAGTTTTAAGTTCTACACCGGGTATTGCATGAAAACGGATTAAATTCACCCGGCAATTCATCCCATTGAGAAGACGGGACAAATCTTCGGCATGCCGACGGGAATCATTATACCCGTTGAAAAGAATGTACTCGAACGAGAGACGGCGTTGTCCCGAAAAATCGGTTTCACGTAACATATCCAGAACTTTATCCATAGGAAAAGCCTTCTCCACAGGCATAATATTCATCCGTTCATCCGGATAAGGAGAATGGAGACTTACGGCAAGATGACAATGGCTTTCATTCAGGAAACGACGTAAACCCGGAATATGCCCGATAGTGGAAACTGTAATACGCTTGGGGCTCCAGGCAAATCCCCAGGGTTCCGTAAGGATACGCAAAACTTTTAGCAATTCGTCCATATTATCAAAAGGTTCTCCCATTCCCATAAAAACAATATTTGTCAACATCTCGCTATCCGGAACAGAGACTATCTGGTTTATAATTTCATGGGACGTAAGACTACGCCGGAAACCTTGTTTCCCAGTCATACAAAAATGGCAATTCATCTTACATCCCACCTGGGAGGAAACACAAAGGGTAAACCGCTCTTTATCGGGAATATAAACCGATTCTACTGAACTGCCCTGCCCTGTTTCGAAAAGATACTTCACGGTACCGTCAACAGAACGCATATCTTCCGCAGGAGCATAATAACCGACATCGTATAATGAAGATAAATTGTCCCGATTATTTTTTGACAGATTAGTCATTTCGTCAATCGAATTTACACGGTGTCCGTAAATCCAGGACGCTATCTGCTTTGCTGTAAAACGAGGCATTCCTAACCGGACTACAATCTCTTGCAATTCTTCGATAGTCTTTCCTGCTAAATGTTCCATATTATCGTCTCCTAATTTTTCGCAAACGTACATAAAGTTTTCGGGTTCTAAAAGTTCTTTCTTAAAAATCGAACCTTATCATTCATTCTGTCACAATATAATAAACAACCGGGACCGTCTTATGGTAAGACAGCCCCGGCAAAAATATATAATCTATATTAGAAGAATTTTATAAGTGTATCTTCAATATCGGCTTTATCGCGCAATACATTCAACAACTGACTGTTGATAGAATACATATAGCTTTGTTCCAGTTTCTGTGACTCTACAGCAGGGTTGAACGGCTGAGCAGAAACATTCTTATTGAATACAGAGAATACATAAACGCCACGATTACCTTTAGCCGGTCCCTGAAGTTTTCCATTGTCGGCATAAGGAGCCAAAGCGCTCAAAACAGGTTCATAGCCTACTCCGGCAATAGAAGGAGAGGAGAAAGAAATAAACTTGGCTGTATCTACTTTCGAATTCATAGCCTGTGCATACGCTTCCAAAGTAGTAGCATTCTTAGCAGCCAGTTCTTTCATGATCATTTCTGCTTTTTTATCGTTCATCAGCTGAGCTTTCACATAATCTTTAACTTCATCCAGCGGAGCATATCCTTTTTTAGTCACTTTATCCAAAGCTACTACCAGGAATTTATCCCCCACAGTATAAATTTCGGAAACATCTCCTTTTCCTGCATTGAACGCCCAACGAATAGCCTGACGGGCATCCTCAATTCCGGGAAGAGAATAACTTTCAGGTGTAACTTCCATATCCATCACGCTGAAGCTGCTTTCCTTTGCCGATTCAGAAAAAGATTTAGCATCGTTGTTTTTTGCTATGTAACTACTTAGACCATTATAAAGGTCGGTATAAGTTTCTGTACTGGGATTCACAGCCATAGAAAGTTCTGCAACTTTATATTTCTTCACCGGAGCCGTGCGTTCCAAAACTTGTACAATATGCGATCCGGACAAACTTTCTGTCTGGAAATATCCGTTTCCTTGTTCTCCGAATACAGCCTTGATAAAAGCCTTACCTACAGAAGGAGCCATATTTTCGGTGATCCAGATACCTTCTTCACCCGCTCCTAATTTTTTAGCCAAAGCTTCAAAATCTCCGCCATTCTTCAATACGTTCATAGCACTGTCAAGTTGAGTGTTCTTTGCTCCGGCTACAGCGATAGGAAAAGATAATAAACGTACTTTTACAGAGTCGGGAGCAACTTTAGATGCCATAAGACGATACATCGTATATGTATTGTTTTCAAAAACCGGGCCATTAACCGCATTAATCTGCGCAGTTTCTACAAATTTCCTTACATCAGGTGTCAAGGCTCTTTCTGAAACAAAGATATCGGAATAAGGTATATCTGAATTATTATTCACTACATCGGCAACATCAGCGGAAGTAGCAAACTGTTCCTGTACCATATCAAATTTTTCTTTTACTTTCGCAAAATCAGCTTTACCCGGAACAATATCTACAGTAATATATTTCAAAGAGCGGCGTTCCGGTGTCTCGAAACGTTTTTTATCCTTATTATAAGCAGCTTTAAGTTCGCTATCGGATATGACGATAGCCGAATCGGAAACAGTATTGTAAGACTGTACCGCATAAACGATGTCTGCACTTACTTTACCATCTTCAAACGATGACTCGATATCCAGATTATTAGGCGCTATGGCTTTCGTGATTAACTTAGCGAATTTTTCTATAGCGCGATTCTCCTTTACTTGTTTTTCGAGAGATAACCACATTTGACGTTGCGGCTCGATCTGTGCCATATTCTCTGCGGTATAGCCATGAGCCTGAGGATCCAGAATTACCTGTACAAAGTTATTCAATGCCTGACGGTCAAACTGTCCGGTTTGAGGATTGGTAAAATACTGACGTACCATAGGAGAAATATTCTCTCCCTGAAGTAAATCGAACAATTCCTCTTTCGTTACGGTCATACCCAGTTTTTCTATTTCGTCATTCAGGACAAGCTCATTGACCATTTGGTCAAAAACTTCTTTATTTATACGGGAAGTAGAACCTTCGGGAAGCGTCATACCTCTTTGTGCATACATCTGCTGCAGTTCTTCCGTCCTGCTTTTAACTCTTTGCTGGAACTCTTCGGTTGTAATCTTCGTTCCGTTTACTTCCGCAACCTTGTTTTTGTTCATCATAAAAAAGGTGTGACCCGAATTCAAAAAGTCACCTACAATAAAAGCAAGCAGAGCCACCCCGATCACAATAACGAGAAGGCCGGCTTTACCCCTGATTTTTTCTAATGTAGCCATTGTGTTACTTTGTTATTTTATATTTTTTATTTTATATTTTTTATTTCAAGTCTGTAAGGGCACGAAGATACAAAAAATGAATTTATATGACAATGAATAGCAAAAAAAAATCCATCATTCCTCAATTTTCATGCGCACCAGTTCTATTTTAGTAGTATTCAATTTTATAATGGTGAATTCATAGTTTTCTATCCTGATCTTTTCGCCTTGTTTAGGAAGAGTCTGATAATGAAAAAGTATATATCCTGCTATTGTCATATAATCGTCGCTTTCGGGAAAACCCAGATCAAACATCTCGTTTATTTTCTCGATTTCCATACGGCCGGAAAACTCAAATTCTTTTTCGTTGATACGGCGGGCCACCAGATTTTTCATATCATGTTCATCTTCAATATCTCCGAATATTTCTTCTACCAAATCTTCCAGTGTTACTATTCCGGCTGTTCCTCCAAATTCATCCACGACTACTGCCATGCTTTTCTTTTGCTGCATCAAACTTCTCATCAGCTTATCGGCGGGCATCGTTTCAGGAGTAAAAACGACAGGTTTGATACTCTTCTTCCAGTCTTCGGACTGCCGAAACATCTCCGAAGCATAGATATATCCCAACACATTATCGATATTATCCCTGTAAACAACGATCTTGGATATGCCCGTTTTAATAAACAAATCCAATAATTCCGATATGGCGACAGTATCAATATCCACCGCTACGATTTCAGGACGCGGAACCATACAATCCCTGACATGTGTATTGGAAAAATCCAACGCATTCTGGAATATTTTCACCTCCTTTTCCATACCGGTATCTGCAGGAGAATCTTCTATACTTTGCTGTATAAAATAGTCCAGTTCTACTTTGCTCATCATATTTTCCATAGGCTGTCTTTCGATCTTCACTCCGAACAACCGCATAATTCCTTTCGAAACCATCGAAGTGAAACGAGATACCGGATAAAGTACGACATATATCAAATAAAGAGGCAATGAAAAAAAACGTAACGATAGATTGGGGTTTACCCGAAAAACCGTCTTAGGAATAAACTCGCCGGTAAAAAGAATGATTATTGTGGAAAGAAGGGTCTGCATCGTAACGACAAACGCAGGATTATTCCACACCCTACTAATTGCCGGCTCCAGAAGCATAGCCATTCCCACACCGTAAATTACAAGTGCGATATTATTTCCTACCAGCATCGTAGAGATAAACATCTCCTCATTCCGGTAAAATACGTTTAAAATAGAACTGATAAGATTTTTTTGCTTCATATCCAATTCGGCACGAACTTTATTGGACGAGACAAATGCAATTTCTATCCCTGAAAAGAACGCGGAGAAAAGCAAAGACACGAGTATAATAACAATCCAATTCATTACAATCAGTTCATTTTTTTGACACAGACTTCTCTGGTTGTTTATCCCTTATTTTGTGATTGGTTCTCTGGACCGGAGCTACAGCAACAGCCCCGGAGGAATCTGCCGCTACCGAATCTGCCGCAGCCCTCTTAAAAGGAAATATACCCTGAGGCTGACGTATAACATAATTGGTCATTTGTTCATTCGATACGAAACCAATTCCTTCAATTACTTCTTCAGGTTTTTCTATATGAATAAAGGAATCGGAATAAATCGTCCGGCTACGCTGATCCCAGAAAAGTTGTTCGGTAAGTATCAGTTCTTTTTTTACGTTCTCGATATGCACATTTCCGTCTATTCTCCACAATTGCCTGTTTTTGAAAAACGTAGCCGTATCGCCCTTAATAGAAGCTTCGGTACGGAACATAGGGTCGAATTTTTCCACATATATACCTTGAGGAAAAAGCCAATAGGGGTCGGGGGCATTATCAAACATCAGCCATTCTTTGGCCGTAATACGATATTTCGTTACCCCTGAATCGGAAATGAATGTGAGTACATCCAGAGAGCGCAGAGTAGGTACGGCGGCGGCATCTTTGAAACCCTCGACTATTTCATTTTTCGGTTTGGAACATGCAGAGAAAAAAAGCGGTATTATTATTAACGCCGCTACAACAGACCATGCACCCCGTACCAAACTTATATTGTTATGTATCTTATCAGTCGTCATGTTATATTAATGCACATCACCGGAACGGACTATATCAAATTTCTGGTTACGTCCCGAAACTCCGTATGAGGGACAAAATTACAAATAGTTGATAAGCATGCCAAATATTAAGAGTAAAAGTTTCTTAGCCGAAATACACGGTAGCAACCTAAAAAAAGGCAACCCTCATGAGTTGCCTTAAAGAAATATATGGTTTCTCTCTCAATTATTCAAACTTGCGTTGCCAGAACCACATTTCATTAAACGTTATCCCGAGCGAAATCCTGAAAAAATCTTCTTTAATAAGTTTCGAAGGGCTTCCCTGCCGATTGACATATTCAAAAGAAAGGTTCACGATAGATTTATCGTTACGCAGAGGAAAACCGAAACCGCACGATACGCCATACTCATTCAGGTCGTTACCCCGGATATTCAAATAGGAGCGGTTATAAAAACCACCCACCCTATAACGTATATGCTGAACATATCCGCCACTCATTAAAGAAGGCAGATACTCTGCTCCTAACGCCAATTTATAACGGTTATTCAAGGAATATCCTGAATTCGTCGAAACATTATAATAAGGCATATCGGCCCAATTTTGATAAGTTGCATCCAATCCTATCGTCAGCCGGTTATCATAAATATATGAAATACCGGCTCCGAAAGTATGAGGCAATTTGTAATTATTTTTCATATTCACCGTAGTATCCAAAGTAGAAGTTCCGGCCGTAAGGTCATAAGTACTCGACGTAGCCTTGCCCAACAAACTCTTTGAAGGAGAATAGACCAGACCGACAGTAGCTTTATTCTTTTTATTAAACGGGTGTGTATATTGCAAACCAAATTGAAGATGAAAGTCTTTTACTGCCATAGTCGTCTCGAATAAACCCTGGCTGGAACCGTCGGTAGTGGCATATATATTATTAACAATATTACCGAACAGATACCCCACATTCACGCCCAATGATAACCTTTTCCATAATCTGCCGCTTACTCCTATGTATAACTGGGAGATTCCCCCCTCTCCTGAACGGGAATCGGAACCGTTGCTAATACTTTTTCCGAAAGCATAACCCACCGACGAATAAGGCAGCAATCCAATACTCCCTCCCATATAACGCCCCAAAGGAAACTGCATGGTTATATAATCCAACCCTCCTCCCTGCGATTGTTCGGAAACAGAATTTTCCTTAGACCATATGCTCTGATAATTAATACCCATATCGAAAAGGAATGTTAATGAGTCCATTGAAGCATACGAAGCCGGATTCATAACATTTATCTGTCGTTTCCCCTGCATAGCATAACCTACGCCGCCCATCGCTTTCTGCGCACCTATAGCATTATCATCTAAAAGACCATATCCGAATTGTGAATAAGGGGAGTTTGTTCCGTTTTGCGCAACGACTGGTATTGTCAGAAGAGAAGCTAACAAGCAAATAATCAGTTTGTTATATTTCAACATTATCGTAAAGTATTCTGTTTAAACCTTTCAGAACTAAATTTTTATCTACAAATATGGGACTTTTTAATTTAGCTGCCAATAATAAAGCATCCCCACCCGTTAAAAAAACGAAAAGCGAGGGACATTTCAATTGCAAATCCCTAATATATCCTTCTATCTCTAATAATATGCCCCTAACCACACCCGAACGGATAGCAGTAGGAGTATCATACCCCAATAAAGGTAAATCTCCTTCAGGTCCCACCATCGGCAAGCGTCCTGTACCCTGATTAAGAGCCGTAAAACGCAAGTTAATGCCCGGAGCGATATTTCCTCCTAAAAAACAACCGTCACTTCGTAAAAAATCGTAGGTAATAGCTGTTCCGGCATCTATTACCAGCACGTCGGACTGCGGATATTGTTCCATAGCTCCGACTACTCCGGCTATACGGTCCCGTCCCAAAGTATCCGGAGTACGATAGCCCAAAGTTACCGGCAAACGGGTATCTTTATTAAAATCTACAAATAGAGGGAATTTATTCCTTAGCATATCCAGCAGAGAAATATCATAGCGTGCCACAGAAGAAAAAATAGCTGCGTCTACCTTTCTGCCCGATATCAGTTCATCAACGAAGCTCTCGTCCCAATGCACTGTTTGTCGCACTTTCACCAGCTCTCTTCCTTCGAAAAGAGCCAATTTGGCAGAAGTATTTCCCTGATCTATGATTAAATTCACTGCTAATATTTTGTGCAAATATACAAAACACGGCTTTTATAAACATCCAGTAAGTCGTTAAATTTAGCTTTCAACCGCTATTTCGCCTGTTTTCACCGACCAATAGCCATTTTTTTGTTTTTTCGGACTATAAATAACTTCCGGGACAGGAAAAATTCATGGCAAAAAAAAGAAACTATTGGGGAAACAAAAAAGAATATGTAAGTTTGTACTATCAAGTACCGGTATAAAAATGAAAGAAAAGTTTAAAAATATATGGGCGTTCGTTCGCAAACATGTATCATTGATACAATTATTTGCTATCGGTTTCACTATATATATAATCTTTATAGACGAATATAATGTAATAAAAAACCTGCGGTACGACATGCAAGTCAAAGAGTTACGCGGAGAAGTAGAACGGTATAATAAACTTACGGAAGAATATAACGAACGTGTTTTCAAATTAAATACCGATAAAAAATACCTGGAAAAGGTAGCCCGTGAACAATATAGGATGAAACGTGCGACCGAAGATATTTACATAATAACAGACAAAAACAAAACACCCGAAAACGATGAATGAAAAAGCACGTAATCTATTGCTCACCCTGTCTCTTACGATTGTAATGATATCGGCTGCCTTACCTATTTTTATGGTACAATGGACTGTAACTCCCTATTTATTTGCCGTAGGTGCCGCCGGCACCACAATCGCCCGGCTCACACGTAATTATACAGGAAAAAATTTCCGGTTAAAACGATTATACCGCATAGAATTATTCTCTTCTTTCGCATTGCTCATCGCCTCATTTTTTCTGTTCAGGGGAGAAAGAGACTGGATCATGTTCCTGACCGTAGCAGCTGTATTACAATTATATACTGCATTTTTAATACCTAAAGTCGAAAAAGAAAAAAATTAGATCAACCGGTTCATTTAATAATGATCGGAACGACGGGCATCGATACTCAACAACACGAAAAGTAAAATAGTAAAGCCCCATAATGAGGAACCGCCATAACTGAAAAACGGAAGCGGAATGCCAATCACCGGACATAATCCTATGACCATACCTACATTAATCCCTACGTGGAAAAACAAGATAGATGCAACACAATAAGCATACACCCGTCCAAATGACGTACGCTGCCGTTCGGACAGTACAATCACCCGGAATATAAGAGCGGCAAAAAGTATGAGTACGATAGCCGATCCCCAGAATCCTTCCTCCTCGCCTATCGTACAGAATATAAAGTCTGTATCCTGTTCAGGCACATATTTTAATTTGGTCTGGGTTCCGTTCAGGAAACCTTTGCCCCAAAAGCCGCCCGACCCGATAGCTATTTTGGACTGATTGACATTATATCCGGCCCCTCGGAGATCTTCTTTCATTCCCAGCGCAACTTCAATCCTCATTCTCTGATGATATTCCAGAATGTCATTAAATACATAATTGACCGAAAACAAAAAGATTACAGAAGCTAATGCAAAACTTATAATTACGAGCCACTTGCTTATTCTGCTCTGTAAATACAACAATAACAGATATAACGAAGTCAATAGTACCGCCGCTAATCCTACATATACTCCATGTACCGGAACACCGAACAATGTCGTCACGTAACAACCGATAGCAATTATTGCGTAACCTATGAAAAGATTACGGAAGACATACAGATTACGGCAGGAAACAAGAACCATCCCGGCCATAACCAGCAATATAAAAATGAGGACAATCGTTTCACCCAAAGAAGATGCCCCCCACATCACATCGGAATATTTAAGACCCACGACGAAATAAAGAACTGCACAAAATCCGCCGAACAGAACCATTCCGCTCATTCCTTCCCGGTACAAGACAAATACTAATGCCGTATAAACCAATGCCGAGCCTGTCTCCTTCTGCATCATAATCAGAAGGATAGGTAAAACTATAATAATTACTGCCCGTATAAAATTTGCCGGTTTGGTCAAAACAAAATTATAGGTACTAAAAAGACGGGCCAGGGCCAAAGAGGTAGCAAATTTGGCAAATTCCGCAGGCTGAAGGCTCACCGGCCCCAACTTCAGCCAGGAATGAGAACCTTTAATATCCGGTGCCAGGAATATCGTAGCCGCAAGTAAAACAATAAGTATGACATATATCAGATACGCGTACGTCTCATATACGCGGGCTTCTACCATAAGAATCATAAATGCCATAACAAAAGCCAAACCTATCCACAACAATTGTTTGCCCGAACGTTCTGCATAATCGAAGATACTGGCATGATCGAAATCATAGCTGGCGGCATATATACTTATCCATCCGGCAAAAACCAGAAGGGCGTATAAGACGACCGTCACCCAGTCGACCGATTTCCATATATTAATGTTTCTTGACCCCACTATATATTATTGTATTTGATTCCAACATGCGGCTTTCGAGATATTGCCGCTCAGGAGATATTTTCCCTGTCAGGTATTTTTCCATCATAAGGCTTCCGATAGGTACGCCGAACGTCGCCCCGAAACCTGCATTCTCTACATATACGGCTATTGCGATTTTCGGGTTGTCCATAGGAGCAAATCCCATAAAAGCGGAATGATCCTTCCCGTGAGGATTTTGTGCAGTTCCCGTTTTGCCGCAAACATCGATACCGGGTATCGCCCCGATACGGCAGGTACCGCCAAGTACCGCCATACGCATACCTTCCACGATATAATCATAATAATGTTTATCGACCCGGGTATGTTTCGCAACCGTATATTCAGGATTCAGAACCGTATCTTGTATCTCTTTTACTACGTGAGGCGTATAAAAATATCCCCGGTTCGCTATTGTTGCCGCCAGATTAGCGATTTGAATAGGAGTAGCCAGTACCTCTCCCTGTCCTATGGCTACCGATATAATAGTGAGTGCACTCCACCTGTTCTCTCCGTAAGCCTTACTATAGTAAGCACTGTTAGGAATAAACCCCCGGCTCTCGCCCGGAAGATCAACACCCAACCGGTAACCATATCCCATTGACACCAGGTAATCTTTCCACAGGTTAAAAGCTTTTGCCGGCGAACCATATTTTTTTCTATTATCTATCATGGCCCTCAGCCCGTAACAAAAATATGCATTACAAGAAGTACGCAAAGCCGGTAAAAGGGATAAAGGACTTTCATGCGCATGACATCCTACTTTGAGACGGCCTGCTACAAAACCATGCATACAAGAATACATGGTATTAGGCGTTATTATACCTTCCTGCAAAAATATAAGTCCCTGAGTAGGTTTAAAAGTAGAACCGGGAGGATAGGCGGCCAACAAAGCCCTGTCAAACAACGGTTTATAAGGATCTCTATTCAGACGGGCATAATTTTTGCCTCGTTCACGTCCGACCAAAGAAGAAGGATCGTAAGTAGGGCTGGAAACTAATGCCAGTATCTCTCCGGTAGAAGGCTCTATAGCGACTATAGCACCTATCTTGTTCTTCATGAGTTCTTCTCCGTAGGCCTGTAAATCGGCATCAATAGAAAGCTTCAGATTTTTGCCCGACACGGGAGAAACATCAAACATGCCGTCTTCATATTTTCCCTTTATACGCCCGTGAGCATCACGCAAAAGTATCTCTACTCCTTTTTCTCCGCGCAGAACCGGTTCATAAGAACGCTCTACCCCAAGGTCGCCGGTATAATCTCCACGAATATAATAATCATCCCGTTCAATATCCCGGGGAGAAACTTCCCTGATATTTCCCAATACATTTGCAGCCACCGGATAAGCATACTGACGAAGCATACGGTTCTGTATGAAGAAACCCGGAAAACGGTACAGTTTTTCCTGAAGGCGGCCGTAATCCTGTGCCGAAAGCTGGGTCATAAATGTTTGTGGCGTATATGAAGAATAGCCGGGGTTGAGCCTCGGATTTTTCATATCTTCCATCCTTTTATCAAACTGCTGACGGGTTATCCCCACTGTTTTGCAAAAATCGAGCGTATCGAAAGACTGTACCTCGCGTACAATCATCATAACGTCATAAGCAGGCTGATTATATACCATCAGCTTCCCGTTACGGTCATAGATGAGTCCGCGCGAAGGATATTGTATCTTTTTAAGAAAAGCATTATTATCGGCAAAACGTTTGTAATCATTATCGAGTACCTGTAGTGAAAACAGGCGCACAAGATAAATAAGAACCACTGTAAAAATGATCCCGATAATCACATACTTGCGCTTTTCAAGATTATAATCTTTTCTCACGTTTACGTCCTAATAAAGAATCTATTCCTAAAATGAGGATAAATGTAAATATAGTAGACATGACAATCTTCCCTATCAATTGCGCCGGATTGAACAATGAAAACGATTCGATAAAAAACAGCAGGGTGCAAAATACGAATACCAGCGTAAAAGTATAACGAGCATATAAACTAAAGCCGAACGTCCCTATCGACGGTAATGTAGATAAATAATCTTCATCGCCCCGGGATAAATAAAGAGATAAAACCGGACGGCGTACAAAAGCGAGAGTTACACACGCCAAAGCATTCATCCCAGGCGTATCGCCAAATATATCCACAACCAATCCCAATAAAAAGGAAAGGGTAAGCAGCCAGTTTACAGGAACAGATAAGGGCATACTGATAATAAAATATATGAAGATAAAGGGTATGGCTAACCCCATAACCGATATATTGTTACAGATAACGACCTGAACCAGCACCAATATAATAAACAGGAATATATAGTGTAATATCATCTTACTCATGTCTTGCTCCTTCCTGTTCCAAATTTTTAAGTTCAAGATGACGATGGCTGGCAATAACCCTTACTGTGCTTAAACAAGCAAAATCTGATGAAAGCCGAACCTTCAAAGCGTAAAAATTGTCATTTTTCTGTTTGCTGTAATCGCTCACTGTCCCTACGATGATTCCTTCGGGGAATACGGCAGAATAACCGCTTGTTATAATAGTATCCCCTCTAGAGAAATTCACATGTCGGGGTAATTCTTCCAGCACGGCGTAACGGGCGTCTTTTCCGTCCCAAACCAAAGAACCGAAATAATCGCTGCCTTTCACTTTGCAACTAAGACGTAACTTAGAATTGAGTAATGATATAGCCTGAGAATAATTTTCAGAAACCACATTAATAATCCCCACTATCCCGTTCTGGTCCAATACACCCATTTCGGGACGAATACCGTCTTTACTTCCTTTATCCAAGGTGATATAATTCCGGCTATGCGTTACGCTGTTTTTTATTACCTGTGCTATGATAAATGTATAATCCCGGTATGCAGTATCCGCCGCAACAGAATCGGCAAGAGCTTCGTTTTTATATTTCTGTAATTGTTCCCTGAGCGATACGACTTCCATTTCCAGCATACCGTTCCGAACCTGGAGGTCGCTGTTTATATCGCGCAAATTAAAATATGAAGTTACATTATCCGTAGCATCGTATACACGGGCCGAAACTTCATTTGCGGAACTAAAAAATGCACTCTGATGATACGGATTGAAACGAAATAAAAGAACGCAACTGAGTATCACGTAGAAAGTATATACTATCCACGAACTATGTTTCAAAAGAAAATATAATAAGTTGCGCATATATTCTTAATAGGCTGTCTGTCGTTACTACAACGAGTTACAACAGCGTCGCCCCGAAGCAAACCGTTGTTGTAACTCGCAAAATCCTTTAAACCGGATATACCGGAAGCGCGGCTCTTACTTGATAAGGAACGAAAAATTCGAAATATTTTTCAGAGCGATACCTGTACCTTTAGCTACGGCATGCAACGGATCTTCCGCTATATGGAAAGGAATACCTATCTTATCGGTCAGCCTCTTATCGAGTCCCCGCAATAAAGCTCCTCCTCCCGCAAGATAAATACCGTTACGTACAACGTCGGCATACAACTCGGGAGGTGTCTGTTCCAAAGCACTTAATACGGCTGCCTCTATCTTTGAAATAGATTTCTCTATACAATGAGAAATTTCCTGATATGAAACAGGGACTTCCATAGGTAAAGCGGTCATCTGGTTAGGGCCATGTACGATATAATCTTCAGGAGGATCGGCAAGTTCAGTCAGGGCCGATCCCACATTTATTTTAATAAGTTCAGCCGTACGCTCTCCTACCTTCACATTATGTTGCCGTCGCATATATTCCTGTATATCGGCGGTCAGGTCATCTCCTGCAATACGGATAGATTTGTTGGAAACGATACCTCCTAGCGAAATAACAGCTATCTCGGTACTACCGCCTCCTATATCCACGATCATGTTACCTTCCGGGGCCTGTACGTCGAGGCCAATACCTATTGCAGCAGCCATCGGTTCGTATATCATATACACGTCACGTCCCCCCGCATGTTCCGAAGAGTCACGTACCGCACGTATCTCGACTTCGGTACTGCCGGAAGGGATACACACTACCATGCGCAAAGAGGGAGCGAACCAATGTCCCTTGGTACTCACCATCTTCACCATTCCCCGTATCATCTGCTCTGCCGCATAAAAATCAGCGATCACACCATCTCTCAACGGTCTTATCGTACGAATATTCTCATGCGTTTTTCCATGCATCTGACGGGCTTTTTCTCCTACGGCCAACAATTTATCGGTCCGTTTATCGAGAGCTACCACAGACGGTTCGTCCACCACGATTTTATCATTATGTATGATAATGGTGTTGGCCGTTCCCAGGTCAATCGCTATTTCTTGTGTAAAAGAAAATAATCCCATTTTTATCTTTTCGAATAATTAAGTTTCGTTTTTATAAAAGAAACGGATTTCTAACGACCCGTGCCTTTATCAGTGTTTAAAATGCCTGATCCCGGTCATTACCATAGCAATACCGTTGGCGTTGCAATAATCTACCGAAAGGTTGTCACGCATAGACCCGCCCGGCTGTATCACTGTATCGATGCCTGCTTCATGAGCAATCTCGACACAATCGGGAAAGGGGAAAAATGCGTCGGAAGCCATTACCGCCCCTTTCAGGTCAAAACCGAACGAACGGGCTTTCTCCACCGCCTGACGCAATGCATCTACTCTGGAAGTCTGTCCCACACCACTGGCACAAAGCTGTTTATTCTTTGCCAGCACAATGGCATTAGATTTGCTATGTTTTACTATCTTATTGGCAAAAAGCAAATCTTCTATTTCCTCATCCGTAACACCTTTTTCGGTCACCTGTCGCAACTCATCCGGTCTTTCCTGATATAAATCACGGTCTTGTACCAAAACTCCGTTAAGCAATGAACGGAATTGCTTGGGCTTTATTGCATTTTCCTTCTGAATGAGGATAATACGATTCTTCTTCTGAGTGAGTACTTCCAGGGCATCCACACTATAATCAGGAGCTATAACTACTTCAAAGAATATTTTGTTTACTTCTTCGGCTACTGCCTTGTCTATAGGCCTGTTTGTAATAAGAACACCTCCGAATGCAGATACGGGGTCCGCCTCCAATGCGGCTTTCCACGCATCCAAAACAGTCGGACGGGAGGCGATCCCACACGCATTGTTATGTTTTAGTATAGCGAACGTAGGTTCTTCGAATTCACTGATAAGGGAAATAGCCGCGTCAATATCCAACAGGTTATTGTATGATATTTCTTTACCATGTATCTGCTCAAAGACTTCATCGAAATCCCCGAAAAAGAATCCTTTCTGGTGAGGATTCTCCCCATAACGCAAAACTTTGGCATGGTCTCCGGCACAACGGAATACACTATATTCATCATTATCGAAATAATTAAATATAGCCGTATCATATCCCGAAGAAACAGCAAAAGCTTCTTTTGCAAACCACCTGCGGTCTTCAATAGAAGTTTCACCTCTTTTTTCACGCAGCAGGTCAAGTAACGGACCATATTGTGCCTTAGAAGCAACGATTACCACATCGTTAAAATTTTTGGCAGCAGCCCGGATAAGAGAAATTCCCCCTATGTCTATTTTTTCAATAATATCGGCTTCTGACGCCCCTGAAAGCACGGTTTCTTCAAAGGGGTATAAATCGACGATCACAAGGTCTATCGAAGGGATTTCATATTCGGCAATCTGGCTGGCATCATTTTCATTCTCACGACGGTTCAAAATACCACCGAATATCTTAGGATGCAATGTTTTCACACGCCCTCCCAGAATAGAAGGATATCCCGTAAGATCTTCCACGGCACCACAGGGAAATCCCAGCGATTCGATAAACGTTTGCGTTCCACCTGTAGAAATAAAATTCACACCTTGTTCATGAAGCAATTTAAGTATCTCATTCAGACCATCTTTATGGAACACCGATACTAAAGCGGTTTTAATTCTCTTGTTTCCAGACATATAACAAAACATTCTTTATTTACCCTACAAAAATACAAAATAATGTCATATCCAACGATAAGAAAATCAGAAAGTTTTTGAAAAAAACACGAAGTTTACCCACAAGCTGTTTACAGTCTTTTTCAGAAAAGATAACAAAATTATATTTTCCAAGAGAACCGAGCGAACAAAGCTATGTGAAATCCTGTTATTTTTTCATCAGCAACCGAATAACACCAGGCAGGACCGCGAAGGATACCCGCCCGATATGATTTTAAAATCTCTAACGAAAAGAATGTATGAAAAAACTATTTCTTTTATTTTTTACGCTATGCGCCATTTCGTTGCAAGCAAAGGCACAAAGCAGAAGCGTAAGCGGAACTGTGGTATATGCCGATGACGGGCATCCGATAATAGGTGCCACTATCATACCTAAAGGGCTTACACAGGGTACTATTACCGACATCGACGGAAATTTCAGGTTACAAGTTCCTGACGGAATAAATACTCTTGTTGTCTCGTATGTAGGTATGCAGTCACAGGAAGTACCTGTAGGAAACGGCTTAAAAATCGCATTACAGAACAGTGAACACCAAATCGACGAGGTAGTCGTCACTGCACTGGGAATGAGACGCGACCGGAAAGGGCTGGGATATGCTGCACAAGACTTGAAAGCCAACGAATTGAACAAAGCGGGAACGACCAGTCTGGCAGACGCTCTGCAAGGGAAACTGGCAGGCGTTGAGATACGCCCGTCCAGCGGTATGCCGGGAGCGTCATCCCAGATCGTCATCCGGGGTGCACGTTCTTTCACCGGAAATAACATGCCTCTGTACGTTGTAGACGGTATGCCTATACAATCAACCGCCGATTTCAGTACAGGACAAAGCGTGAGCGGAACGGACATAGCGAACCGTACCTTGGACCTGGACCCGAATGAGATAGAATCCATAAACGTACTCAAAGGGCAAGCCGCCGCCGCATTATACGGTATCAGAGCTTCCAACGGTGTTATTGTCATTACCACCCGAAGCGGTAAAGGTTTGAAACAGGGACGTCCCACCATTTCATTCACAACGAACATTAGCGCGGAAACCAACTCACGCATGCCGGAATTCCAGACTACCTGGGCACAAGGATATTACAGTACAGCGAACGGCCAGCAAATGTATTCACCGACCTCTTCCATGTCATGGGGTCCACGTATATCGGAACTGCCCAATGACCCCGTCTACGGTGGCAATACTCCGAATTCATTCAACAACCAGGATCCCTCACAAACTCAAGGATTATATTATGTACCTCAACGTGCCCAGGCCGGACTTGATCCCTGGGTAAAACCAGGTGTATACCATAATACCAAAGATTTTTTTAAAACAGGTTTTACATTCAACACGTCTATCAATGTAAGTCAAAGGCTGGAAAAAGGTAATTATTCTTTCGGTATAGGAACAGCGAATCAAAACGGTATCGTTCCCTCTACAGGGATGACCCGGTATTCGGCTCGCGGAACCGTGGAACTGAACCTGACGGACGAATGGCGTACCGGTTTCAGCGGAAATTTTGTACGCACCAACGTCGATAAAGCACCTACTGCAAATTCGGGAGTTCTCGCCGCCGTATACGGTTCTCCTGCAAGTTATGACCTGAAAGGCATACCCTATGCTATTCCACAAGATCCTTATACACAAATCAGTTTCCGGTCTCTTACATTTAATAACCCTTACTGGGCTACCAAAAACAATAAATTCAACGAGAATACCCATCGTTTTTTCGGCAATACATTCATTGAATATACTCCAAACATAAACTGGAGCGACGACAAAAAACTCTCGGTAAAATGGCAAATAGGAACCGACTCTTACACATCGCTTTATAAAGACTTATATGAATACGGCACACAGGGACAAGCAGGGAGCATTAAAAATTACGGAGTAACCAATAATATATTCAACTCCCTGTTCACGGCTAATTATGAAATGGACCTGATGGAGGATCTTCAATTTGCGGCGATGCTGGGTAACGAAGTCAATCAAGAAAACAAACGTACATACGAAGATTACGGGCAATCCTTCAATTTCGGAGGAAACCCCACCATCCAAAACACGACCATCCAAAGTTCTACATGGGAACGGAGAAGGGTGCGTACCGTAGGTTTCTTCGGTAGTATATCTCTTACCTGGAAAGACCAGTTATTTCTGAATATAACAGGACGTAACGACATTGTATCGTCGATGCCGAGAAATAACCGTTCGTTCTTTTACCCGTCGGTATCTCTGGCATATGTGCTTACAGAGCTGGAAGCCTTGAAAGGGAACCCTATACTGTCTTTCGCTAAAGTAAGGGGATCATTTGCACAGGTAGGACAAGCCGGTACTTATTATGAGAATTATTATTATTCACCGTCCTATTCAGGGGGGTTCTGGACGAACAGGCCTATTATCTATCCTATAGGGGGCATTAACGCTTTCGAATCATATCCGGAATTATATGACCCCAAACTAAAACCGCAAAACACGAATTCGTATGAAGCCGGATTCGACGTAAGGTTGTTCAATAACAGGCTTTCCATAGATTATACATTCTCCCGGCAGAATATCAAGAACCAGATATTCCCCGTCCCATTGGCAGGATCTACAGGAGCCAGCCAGTACATGGCTAACGGCGGAAAAATACATACGAACGCTCATGAAATCATCATCAGCGGACAAGCTATCAATACGGCAGACTTCACCTGGGATATCGGGATGAACTGGTCATTTATACGAAATATGGTCGATGAACTGGCGCCGGGAGTCGAAAATATTTTCCTGGGAGGATTTGTCACCCCGCAAGTAAGAGCCGGTATCGGAGATACTTATCCGGTCATATACGGTACTGCATTCCGGCGTGACGATCAGGGACGCATTTTAGTAGACGAAAACCCGAACAGCAAAACCTACGGTATGCCTCTTACGGCGGGAGATCCGAAAGTCATCGCCAAATGTTCTCCCGACTTCGTTATGGGTATAAATACCTCTTTGAGATATAAACGGGTTTCTCTCAGCGCAACATTCTCCTGGCAGCACGGAGGAGAAATGTACTCAGGAACGAACGGATTGCTCGATTTGTACGGAGTAAGTAAAAAGACTGAAAACAGAACGGATGCATTTGTCTATCCGGGTTACAAAGCGGATGGAACTCCCAACGATATCGTACGCGGCGGAGCAGATGATCCGGGAGCTTACGAGACCTTATATTCCGACGTATTGGGAAACATCAACGAATACTCGGTACATGACGCTTCATTCTTTAAAATGCGAGATCTGACCGTAAAATATCAGTTGCCTAAGATAGGATGGTTCGACATATCGGTATTCGCATTCGCGCGTAACGTGCTCATATGGGCCAAGATGCCGAATTTCGATCCGGAGTCTTCTCAGGGAAATAACAATATGGGAGGTGTATTCGAACAATTCTCAATGCCTCAGACATCCAGCTACGGTGGCGGACTTTCCGTCACTTTCTAACCCGATAAAACATGTACAATATGAAAAAGTATTTTATCATACCCATTGCTATCTTAATGGCTGCCTGCAGTGAAGATACGATGGACAACCTCAACAAGAACGAAAATGACCCTCATGACGTGCCGGCCAGGTTCCTGTTCACCGATACCGAAACAGCTTCGGCCTTTAGTGTCACGGCCAGCGACTTTGCATTTTATGCGTCTTCTTATATAGAGCATAACGTGGGAATTTTCAATCAATTATATAATGCAGAGATAAGGAATCTCGAACCTTATGCTTCTACGACATATAATAACGTATGGAATAAAGCTTACCGGACATTGCTCAACTTGAAAATTATCAGGGAGAAATGTTCTCCGGGCGGTTCGGAACAAGGGGCTAACCACCTGTTAGGCATGGCACAGATACTTACAGCCTACAATCTGGCTATCTTAACCGACCTTATGGGGGATATACCCTGGTCGGAAGCCCTGCAACCGGGTGTTATCTACCAACCCAAATTAGATAAACAGGAAGATATATATAAAACCATATTCGAGTTACTGGACAATGCCGTGACAAACCTGCAGAAAAACGATGACCCGGCCCTCACTCCCGTGGGAGCTCAGGACCTCATTTACGGCCATCTGACCGCAGACCGGCAAAAAGAACTATGGATAAAAACGGCATACGGGCTGATGGCCCGTTATACCATGCATTTATCATACCGCAGTCCGCAGTACAGGAATGTTATCAGCTACGCCGAAAAATCTTTTACTTCGGCCGACGAAGATTTCAAATTTAATTACGACGGCTCGACCTCTATTAACCCGTTCTATGCTTTTTATACCAACAGGAACTATTTCGGAGCCAGTCAGAGCCTGAATGATAAACTTACGTCCATGAACGATCCGCGTTCCGCCGTCTTTTTCAAGGCGAATCCCCGCAGCGGGAAAACCATTATTTTCGCACCTAACGGCGAGCCGGAACAACGACAAGGATACTATGCGATATCAGGATTATTGAATCCGCTGGCTCCTACTCATATGCTCAGTTACCATGAGTTACAATTCCTGACAGCAGAAGCTTATGCGCGACTGGGAGAAAATACTCCGGCGGAAGCAGCTCTGAAGGCCGGTATCAACGCGGCATTCGAAAAAGTAGGCCTCACCGCGGATGAAGCGGAAGAATACTACACCCAATCCGTCCAAGCGAGATTCAGTGCCCATCCGTTAAAAGAGATCATGATACAAAAATATTTATCGTTCTATGAAGATGAAGCCGTTGAAGCATACAACGACTATCGCAGGCTCAAAGCTATGGGAGAGGATCTTATACCCCTGGCAAACACGAAACCTTTCCCGTTACGTTTTACTTATGGAAACAGCGACGTTGTGAGCAATAAAAATGTGGCTGCAGCTTACGGAAACGGGGACTACGTAAAAACCGATCCGGTATGGTGGGCGGGAGGTACACGATAAAAACAGGAAAATATACCTGATATTAGGGATAAAACAATAAAAAAATAACTGAATTTAGTGATTTCACAAGTCGTTGAAGCATACTAAATTTGCTAACAGAAAAGAAAGGAACATAAACGATGAAAAAAACCGGAATTTTCTACGGGTCTTCGACCGGAAACACCGAAGATGTGGCGAAACGGATAGCTGCCAGAGCCGGCATTGCCGATAAAGATATACATAACGTAGCAGAAACTAAGCCTTCGGAAATTGCCGAATACGATATATTGCTATTGGGCAGTTCTACCTGGGGAAGCGGAGAGCTACAGGATGACTGGTACGATTTTCTTACGGGTATAGAAATACTCGATCTTAAAGATAAAAGTATTGCCATATTCGGCTGCGGTGATGAATCGATGAGCGATACGTTTTGCAATGCGATAGGCATCATATACAAACGGATGCAAAAGACCGGAGCCCGTTTCTGCGGAGCATTCGAATCGGCCGATTATACCTTCGACGAATCGGAAGCTTTCATAGACGGCCGTTTTGTCGGTCTTCCTCTGGACGAGACTAACGAGCCGGAAAAAACAGACGAAAGGATACGCCACTGGGTGGAATTACTGGAATCTGAATGCTTGAACTGATTTTTTAAGTGAATATTAGGTTATATTATTGTGTAAGCCAGCCGTGCGGACGAAGCGATTTCGACCGCACGGCGTTTTTAGAAAAATGCTTATCTAACGGGAAATAGCTCTCGAAATACTATCAATTCTCTTTTAATCATTATTTTTGGCTATATTTGAAAATGCTGTTTATAAACACGAACGTATACAAAACGACAATAATATATATATTTCTATTTTAAACCCAACTATATAATATGAGACGAATAACACTTGATGCGCTACAGGAAAATTTTCTCCATATCATATCCAAAGAATGGATGCTTGTCACTGCCGGAACACCGGGACATTTCAATACAATGACAGCCAACTGGGGAGGTACAGGTTTCTTATGGAACAGGCCTGTCGTTTTTGTCTTTATCCGTCCCGAGAGATATACCTATGAATTTATGGAGAGTAACGAGTATTTTACTCTTTCTTTTTTAGGTGAAGAAAATAAAGCTATTCATAAAATATGCGGTTCTCTATCGGGGAGGGACATAGATAAAATAAAGGAAAGCGGATTATGCCCCTTAATACTGGAGAATAACCAAATCACTTATAAACAGTCCCGTTTAACACTGGAATGTAAAAAATTATACGACACAATGCTGAATCAAAAAAACTTCACAGACAAAGTTCCACTGGGACAATGGTACGGAGGAACACACGGGAATCTCCACAAAATGTACATTGCCGAAATAACCGGTATATGGATAAAGGAATAATATACAGCCTTTATATTTACTTCAAATCAGCTTATTAATAAATAACACTTAACATTTGTGTGTGCAATATATTCTCCTGGGACGTCATTGAACTAATGGCGCCCCACGTTTTAATCAAATGTTAAAACCCTATCTTTTCTTTATCTCCGGCTATGGCTACATACAAACGGGAGATGTCCAGATGTTCTGCTGCTACGCGGCGTATTTCCTCTGCGGTAATTTCTCTGATAGTCTCGGCCTGGCGCGAATAATAATCAAAAGGGAGACCGTTCGCCAGCAATCCTATATACATATCGGCTACGGAAAAAGGAGAATCGCATCCCCGGGCCAGCTCTCCGCTCATATAATTGCGTACCATTGTCAATTCGTCCTTATCCATAAGGATCTCTTGCATGCGTTTTATTTCACGGATCACTTCACGGATAAGCGGACGTGTGTATTCTGTCCCCGTTTGTGTCCCGACCGTAAAATAGCTACCATGCCGTAAACCGGCAACAGCAGACGATATACCGTAAGTATATCCTTTTTCTTCCCGGATATTAGCCATTAGACGGCTACCGAAATAACCTCCTAACGCCGTATTAACGACACGCAGCTTCTGAAAATCGGGATGTGACCTCAATATTACGTGTTGGCCCACCCTTACCGAAGATTGTAAAGCACCCGGTTTATCTTCTATATATTCGAATTTATCGGCTGGCAGTACCGGATAATCAGGTATTGCCAACGGCTCTTCGGTAGCAGTAACAGTATATCTTCCGAACTTTTCTTCTATTCCTTTCAATATGTTGCGGGATATTTTACCTGATATTACGATACGGCACCGTTCCGGCCGATAATATAATTTATGGAGCTTACGCAAATGGTTTACAGTCAGATTTTCATAATCGGAAACCGAAGGTGCATAAGCGTAAGGATGATCCTTTCCGAATATCTGTTTTCTAAAAGCATTGTTGGACAACGTCTGTACTTTTTCCAGAGAGATACGTAATTGTTGTTTACGCCGTTCCTTAAGCGTATAAAAATCCTGCTCGGGAAAATCGGGATATTTAACGATGGTTTCCAGCAAAGGCAGCACTTCATCGAAATATTTGTTAAGGCTATACAGGGTTACATAAGAACAATGACTGGTTACGGTGGTTTGCAACCAGGCTCCGTAATAATCCAGCTTTTCCGCTATAGCGGCAGCCGACATACCGCCGGCTCCTTCTTTCAGCATTTTATTAGCCATATCGGCCGATAAATGTACAGGTTCTTCGTAATTCCCTATTTCCCACATCAGGTCTATCCGGCAGACATCTTGTTCACCCATATCCAGTATATATAGCTCGGTTGCATTAGGAAATACTACGCGGCGCGGCTGTGGCAGCCGGAACATGTCCGGTTCTTTTACCTGCGGAGGTATCGTTCGGTCCAGTGTCATATTTTACGATAATAGGGTTAGGGCTTTAATCATATCTTCAGGGGTATCTATACCCACAGTCTCCTGCGTGGTAATCCCCACTTTTATTTTATATCCATTCTGTAGCCAGCGCAATTGTTCCAGTGACTCCGATAACTCCAGCGAGGACTGCGGCAAACGTGTAATTTCTCCCAATACATCGGAACGGTAAGCATACATGCCTATATGCTTATAGAACGTATGGTGTTTCAGCCATTCATCCGGTTCACAACCTCGTATATACGGAATTACCGAACGGCTGAACAACATAGCTTCGGAATTGTCATTTAATACGACTTTCGGAGAATTGGGATTGGATAAGGCTTCCCAGCCTTCGCACTCTTCAAAAGCCCGGACTAAAGTAGCGATTTGCGTACCGGGTGAATCGAAACAAGCCATAATAGATTCTATCTGTTCCGGCTTGATAAACGGTTCGTCACCCTGTATATTAATAACAATGTCGCTGGTTCCACCTATCTTTGTATAAGCCTCATAACAACGGTCTGTTCCGCTTTTATGTTCATCCGATGTCATTACGGCCATGCCGCCGAAAGAGGTAACAGCATCATATATGCGGATATCGTCCGTGGCAACATATACATGGTCCAGAACCAAGCGTACCTGCTCATATACGCGTTGTATCATATATTTTCCTTTCATATCGGCCAACGGTTTTCCCGGGAACCGGGTAGAGGCGTAACGGGCCGGAATGATCCCTATAAAATTCATATCTTGTCGTATTAAAAACTCATTTCTTATCCACCGGCAGAACATATAACTGGCTGTTACCTGTCTTTATCACTCTGACCGGAGTTCCTTTTTCTATATATCCGTATAAAGCGACGGCGTCATAATCCACATCTTCAATACGGATTTTCCCGGAAGGACGCAATATAGTAGACGCTATGCCTATAGCCCCTACCCTTTTATCCAAACCGGACGGGACAGCGATGAAACCTTCATCAATATCCTGTGTAGCATGTAACGCCAGGCGATTAAAAATACCTTTACGACCGATTTTATGCGAAAGATATATCATTACGGCCGTTCCCATTATCAGACCTATGACAACGATGAGTATACTGCGGTTTATGTCCCCGCTTTCTACATAATCGAAATTAAAATTGACATTCCCCAGTAGAGCCAGGACAAGAGCTCCTATCATCAATACGATACCGCTGATACCCGCTATGCCGAAGCCTGGTATGACAAATATCTCCAATATGAGCATAACGACCCCTGCAACAAACAACAGGATCTCCCAATTGGCAGCCAGACCGTCGAGATAAAGAGGGGCAAAATATAATACTGCAGCAATAAGTGCGGCAGCCGAAGGGAAACCGATACCGGGCGTTTGCAACTCAAAATAAATGCCTCCGATAATAATCATGACAAGTATTGCTTGCAATGCGGGATTGAGCAAGAAACCGACGATTTCATCATAAACAGAAGGACGGTATTCTCTCAATTCATACTGCTTATATCCCAGTTTATTCCTGATAATTTCATCCACGCTGCCGGCCATCCCTTCACTGAAACCATGTTGAAAGGCTTCTTCGGCTGTCAGTGTTAAAACTTTCCCCGAATCACTCAAATGAGGAACAACGATACGTTCATCCACCATAGCCTCGGCAATCAGAGGATCGCGGCGCCATTTAATTACCGTATCGCCCTGAGCAGTAATAACCGTGTCTTTTCCATGGGCTTCGGCTGTAGCCCGGATCGTAGACCGCATATATGACTGGTATTTATCGGGCATGGCACTTCCGGTCTCGTTCACGACTGTAACAGCTCCTATATTCGCGCCGGGCCTCATATATATACTGTCGCAGGCTATCGCGATAAGAGCCCCTGCGGAGGCTGCATTGTTATCGATAAAAGCATATACAGGTATAGAACTATTCAAAAACATGGTCCGGATAGAATCGGCATGTACGACCGTTCCCCCATACGTGTTCATATGCACAAGAACCGCCGAAGCTCCCAGTTGCCGCGCTTCATTCATACCGCATTGTACATAACGCCACGTAGTACTACCTATCTCTTTTTTTAAGTCGATCTTATATACAAGCGGTAATTTTTCTTCCGCCGATAGATAAAAATAACAAAAAAGGCAGCATAGAATAATTGTAATTCTGCAACAGAACTTTTTCATCGGTTTCTTGTTATGTTATTAGTACACGAAAATATAATTTTTTTGTGGATAATTAAAATACTGAAACAAAGAAATTTCATTTTCTACTTTTTCTTTAATCGGAATATATTGATTATTACGGAATATTTTCATTGTGAAGTAGTTATATTTAACAATAACACATTCCTTTTAAAGAAATTTGCTTTTGTATTTTCCCAAATATGCTTAGCTTTGTCATAGAGCAGTAGCATTGGAATAAACAGAGTTATTAATTTAATGAATTAAGCTTTTATGAATTCAATTAAATTTCAACAGCGACTGCTGGGATTGCAAGACAATTTGCTGAATTTTGCCTACATGCTTACCTCCGATCGAGAAGAAGCGAAAGATTTATTGCAGGACACGACACTTAAAGCTCTTGACAATGAAGAAAAGTACATCGACAACGTCAATTTTAAAGGCTGGGTGTTTACCATTATGCGTAACATCTTTATCAACAATTACCGTAGAATAGTTAGGAACCAGACCATTGTAGACCAAACAGAGGATCTCTACCACCTGAATCTGCCCCAAGAATCGGGTTTCAATACTCCTGAAGGCTCCTTTACCGTAAAAGAAATAACCAAAGCCATAAACAGTTTTTCCGACGAATACAAAATTCCTTTCTCAATGCATGTCGCAGGTTTCAAATACCACGAGATAGCGGAGAAAATGGGATTGCCTTTGGGAACCGTGAAAAGCCGGATATTTTTTGCACGTCAAAGATTACAAGTTTTACTCAAAGATTATAAATAATATGATTTAGTAATATTCGGGAACAAGCCTGGAATAATAAACAGGGGATCTCCACTTCGATCCCCTGTTTATTTATTTTCGGTCTCCCGTAACCTATCTTATAAATTGACGGTTACCACCGAATGAGAACAAAAATCCTTACGGTATAAATATTTTCCGCGTGGTTCCATCGGACATTTGCAGGATATTTATCCCTTTTACCGTTTTCTCGTTCAAACGTTGACCGAGAGTATTATAACGGGCAACTTCATATATACCGTCTGCCGCGATTTTGTCTGTTCCGGAAAAATTGTATTCCTCAATATTCTGAAAAATATTCCAGCCCGCTGTTGTTTTATATGTATTCAATTCTCCTTTGGGAACATATAAAACGCATGTAGACAGGTCTATTCCCATAAACTGTAAATAACCGTTACATACCGGAGGTGTCGACGGTACGCTATATATCTTCGACAGATTTGAACAGTACAGGAATGCCCCGGAATAAATTGTGTGTAAGCCATCCGGAATCGTAACCGAAAGCAAATGCTGTGCATAAGCGAATGCTGACATGCCCACAGATAATGTACCGTCAGGAATTACATATTCGGTTCTTCCTGTCGGGAAAAGAGTCAATTCCGTTCCGCTTTTATTAAAAAGAACGCCATCGATGCTTTTATAAGAAACATTTCCTTCTCCCATTTCGATTCTTTGCAAATTATTGCAATACCCGAAAACATATTGTCCTATGGTTGAAACACCGTTACCCATGGTTACCGAGTTCAAATCGCTACAACCCCAGAAAGCTGCATTACCGACAGACGTAACACTCTGCGGCATTATAACGGAGACTAATCCCGTATTGGACGCGAACGCATAAGTTGCAATTTCCTCAACACCTTCAGGAATCACATAATTACCGGCTTTCTTCCCCGGAAAGCAGAGTAAAACCGTACCCTGTTTATTAAACAGCACATCATTTACACTTTTATATGCCGCATTACTTTCTGAAACCATTAACGATTCAAGTTCGCTACACATACTGAACGCCTCTTCTCCTATAGAAGATACTCCGGCACCGATCGTTACTGAAGCAAGAGAAAAGCACATCGAAAAGGCAGTTTTCCCGACAGTTTGTACATTATCGGGTATAGTTATCGACGCTAATGCGTAGCACTCCATAAATGCGGATTCTTCAATTTCACGAACACTGTTAGGAATCGTTACACCGGTCAGACCTTTACAACCCGCAAACGCACGAGCCGCAATCTTATCAACTCCATTAGCAACCGGATAGTGCCCTGATTTTCCCGTAGGGAAATAAGTAAGTTCCGTTCCCGCCTTGTTATAAAGAACTCCATCCACTGCTTTATAATATTGGTTCGCCGGATCTATCGAAACAGAGATTAAACCCGGACAATCTATAAACGAATAACCGTCTTCCACCGCTGTAATACCGGACGGCAATACGATTGTTTGAAGAGACTTACAGGCATAAAACATATACGGCCCTATTTTGTCCGACACTGCAATATACATAAGAGCCTGACTTTCGTTCATATAATAAGGGTCGCCTCCTATAATATTCACATTCCCCAAATCGAGAGCAGCCAGTTTTCCATCAGTTTCATTCCCATAGTAATCCGAACCGGCCATCTCACGAATAAATCTGATATCTATTCCGTTCAGACTTCCGTTTACTTTAAGATCGGTAATCTGAAATTTCTTATCCGGAGAGATTTTTTGAGATAAAGTTCCCGGATCATCTACTGTTACGATAATCTGTTCTGCCTTGCATGGCAGATTAACCGTTAGAAAAAATGAGAGCATCATGATTAATCCAGATAAACTTAAAGGTTTCATACGCAAATATTTTTTATATTGTTTATTTATTAATTATCAATGATTAAACTGATTATATATTTTCATATATAAAATTACAAATAAGCTTTTTATCAAATTTTTCCTTCAAAATATAACGCAGAATATCGGCCTTAAAAATATTATTCCTGATTTTTAAACTCCAATTCTGCTCCTGTTTTCAACTCAAAACCCTTATCCAGCGTTAAAGTGCCTTTTCTGGATTCTATAAATAATTGTGCATCGGAATCCTGCACAAAATCACCGGGCGTTTTAGAACCATCCACATTTCGTCCCATCTCAAAAGATGTCCTGAAGAAATAATGCTTTCCGTGGGCCTCCTCGTTTTGTAATGTAGTAAGAGCGAATACAGGAAAATAATCCTGTTTATATGATGAAACAGCATAATTCCCATTATGAAAAGAAGTATTATTTATGCTGTCATAGCTACATTTAACGACCTTTTTTATAGCTCTTAGTATATTTATCACGTATCACCCTCTTATAGAAGATTTCAAGTTCGATCTCTATCTTGTAAATATCAATCTTCAACCATTCATTTATACAAATTTAAAAAATATACATAAATAAACAAAGCATTTTATGCAATATTTTGTTATCAAATAAATATTTATTTCTATTATTTTAGAGATAGCAACCCGTACAGAATAAAAAAATTTTATCAACCGACAGAACTTACTATATTTGTTGGAAATTTAACGGACTATTATGCTGTCGATACTCATTCCTTGTTATAATTATGATTGTTCGGCATTGGTGCAGGAATTGTACCGACAGACTAAATTATTACCTTATCCCGTTGAAATACTGGTTGCTGATGATGCTTCATCCATGGATATATCACAACTGGAAAATAAGATAAATGCACTCGAGAATTGCAGATTCCTGAGGATGGAGTATAATTCGGGACGCGCCGTCATCCGGAATTATCTGGCCGGAATATCCCGTTACGAATGGCTACTGTTTCTCGATTGCGATGCAGCCATAATAAACAGCAATTTTCTGGCATGCTATATGGAAGCGACCAGCGGATACGATGTCGTATGCGGCGGTCTCAAATACCGTCGTCCTCTTCCCTCGTACGATCTCTCATTACGCTATTATTACGGTATTTCTGCAGAAGAACGTACGGCAGAGATGCGGAATAAAACACCATATGATAAATTCACAACATTCAGCTTCCTGATAAAAAGAGAGGTATTCCAACAGATACGTTTTGACGAATCGTTCTATAAATACGGACATGAAGATTCGGTTTTCGGAACAGAACTGGAAAAGCGTAAAATAAAAATTCTCCACATAGACAACCCTCTCTACCATGAAGGATTGGAAACAAACGATAATTTCCTGCGCAAAACCGAGATTTCCATTGAAAATCTTATTGCTTTACCCGCCGCAAGTAAAGTTAAATCCCGCCTGATGTATACCTATAAAAAAATTAAAAGCATTAAATTATCCCCTGTCGTCCGCCTGGTTTTCATTATTCTCCGCAAACCGTTGTCTCTTCATCTTACAGGAAAGCATCCCCGTATGAGACTCTTTGCTTTTTATAAACTGGGATATTTATGTTATATAGCTAAATAAGTAAAAAAGATGCTTTCAAAAAAACTATCAGGTATAACAGACAAATAAATCTCATTTTTTCTCATATATCTGCATTTCGCAACGAGTACAATCAAATTTCAATATCAGTTCCTTATTACCATAGTTCATCATCAACGGTTCTTTTAATTCTCCTCCGGCCGGTTTGCGTGTACAATATCCCAGCATAAAACGAATACAATGCCGGGTAAACATCAAAGGTACTTGTTCTACCCGTTTACACTCAAAAGCCGGTTCTATCTTTTCAACACCATGTTCCCGGTAAAATTTCTCAGCCAGACTATTAGCGACATTCCCTCTGTAAGACAAAATCTTTTCAGGATATGAGATTCTTCCATTTTCTTTTTTCCTGAGATCGGGACGATGAGCCAAACGGCGCGCCATCATCAAGCGTTCTATGGCAAGCCTTTTCAGCTCCGATAAATGTGAAGCAGGTATAAAACAGCCTTTACTTCCAGAAATATCTATATTATGAGGTTCAAAAATAGTATTTCCCAATTTTTCCAATAGCCGCTTTTGTTGTTCCCCTTGATCTTTACCGGCAGGCTCCAATACCATATCTCTACGAACCGTAACACATTTTCCGGTCTCATCTTGCAGAGACAAAGCTACTCCATCATACAACGGATATAAATGCATATCAAGTCCTATCCGCCTTTCTGCCGTTTTACGCAATAATCGTTTTTCAAATTCCTGGTCAAAATTGCGATACAATACGTCACCGGAAAAAACCGGGGGCATAGATGCAGGATATATCCGATCACCCTCTACCCGGTTGATCCGAAAACCGGAAAACTCACCGTTAGAATTAAAATAACCAATCCCGTCTCCATTATGTAACGTAATTTTAGTTTGTACCTGAATAAAATTATTTCCGGTACGAGCCACCTTCCCGACATATTCCCCTAATGACTTCGGGGTATCTTGGGAAACAATCATTTCTTTCGTCCGGCCATCCAAAAAATAATGGGTAAAACCACGATTAAAACTTTTCGCCAGATCAGGCTCAAAATCCAAACTGATACGACCGGATGACGCCCGGACATATTCAGACCTGCGGGAAAAAATCGAATCCAACATACGACGATAATAAGCCGTACAATTCTTTACATACGAAATTTCTTTGAGCCGTCCTTCTATTTTAAGAGAGGTAGCACCTGCATCCAGCAATTGTTCCAGCCTATCACTCTGGTTCAGATCCTTCAAAGAAAGCAGATGCTTATCTTTCGCAAGAATTTTTCCGTCTCCATCTCTCAATGTATACGGCAAACGGCAATACTGGGCACATTCCCCCCGATTGGCGCTACGACTGCACATAGCATGACTAAGATAACATTGTCCGCTATAACTAACGCAGAGTGCCCCATGAATGAAAACTTCCAAAGGCACATCCGTGCCACGGGCTATTCTACGTATTTCCTCCAACGATAATTCCCGGGCCAGTACGACCTGCGAAAATCCGGCTTCTTGTAAAAACCTGACTTTGTCCAGAGTCCGGTTATCAGTTTGAGTACTGGCATGTAAAGCAATAGGAGGAATATCAAGACGGGTAATTCCCATATCCTGTACGATAAGGGCATCTGCACCCGCACAATAGAGTTCCGCTATCAGTTTTTCCGCTTCCATGAGTTCATCCTCTTTCAAAAGAGTATTCAGGGCAACATATACACGTGCGTCATATTTGTGTGCCATCTCACACAACGCAGCAATATCTCCTACACTGTTTGCGGCAGCAGATCTCGCCCCGAAGCGGGGTGCTCCAATATATACAGCATCTGCCCCGTGCAAAATAGCTTCTTTTCCTACCTCCGCATTTTTTGCAGGGGATAATAATTCTATTTTACGAGGATTTTTCATCGAATATCCCTGATATCATAAGGAGTCTGTTGATAAACGAAATAGTTCAGCCAATTAGTGAAAAGCAGATTGGCATGTCCCCGCCAACGAACCAGCGGACCTTTTTCCGGATCATCCCCGATATAATAATGACGAGGGACCGCAATGTCAACTCCTTTCGCTATATCGCGTTTATATTCATTATCAAGAGTGCCTGCGGAATATTCCGAATGTCCTGTAATAAAAAACTCCCGTCCACCCCGGGCCATAACCATATAGACACCCGATTCTTCGCTTTCGGAAAGAATCGTCAATTCCGGAACCTTTGCTATATCATCATGTCTCACTTCGGAAAAACGGCTGTGAGGGACATAAAACTCATCGTCAAATCCTCTGAAAATAGGATTCTGGCAATCATACACCTTATGTCTGAACACCCCGAACATTTTTTCCTCCAACGAATACTTGGGAACCCGGTAAAAATGATACAATCCGGCTAAAGCAGCCCAGCAAATATATAGCGTAGATGTAACATGATGATGAGCCCAATCAAAAATATCCGTCAATTCGTTCCAATAATCGACATCTTCAAATTTCATCTGCTCCACCGGTGCTCCCGTAATAATCATGCCATCATAGTTCTCATCCCTGATGTCTTCAAACTCTTTATAAAACATCTGTATATGTTCTATCGGAGTATTACGGGAAATATGCCCTGAAGTGCGTATAAAATCCAATTCAATCTGTAAAGGAGTATTGGATAAAAGACGCAACAAATCTGTTTCAGTCACTATTTTAAGAGGCATTAAATTAAGAATCAACAGCTTTAACGGGCGAATATCCTGAGAGGAAGCCCGCAAATCGTCCATCACAAATATATTTTCCGCTTTTAATAACTCAACGGCCGGCAAGGAAGCCGGAATTTTTACTGGCATATTTTCCTGTTTTTTAATTCGAAAGTACAAAAGTACAAAAAAAAATTGATGCATAATCATGAAAAAAGCCGGCCTCATCAAAACACGCCTAAAACAATCTATATAAACACATTACACACACAAGCACATATAGCACATACCCTAAAATAAGTTATTGTAAATATAAATGTAACAAAAACGCAACAAAAAATATATGTTATAAAACATATTTTCTCGAGAATTGTTATTATATTTGCAACGACAAAAGAATTAAATATGAACCGTTCTTCAAATGGTGAAGAACACAAAAGCTGAAAATTATGAATGAAGTATTAAATGAAATCTCTGGTTTACAGTATCAAATACAAAGATACCAGGCAATGAAAAACGGCACAATGTGTCAATTATTGTATGCAAAATTGCAAAAACTGATGGCTCTGAAAGCTGTCGCTTAATAGTGAAAAAATAATCTAAAAATAAAATCTGAGTGGAAAAGGCACCTTTGTATAAAAGCAAAGATGCCTTTTTTTAATTCTTTTTTTCAGAAAAGGCTTTCCGGTCTCACGACCCAAAAGCCTCATTTAACCTAACCATGATAAATGTACATTGTAACATACCGCAACCCTGGCTTGCCACAACTCTCTAAATAGAATATTATTATGTTTGTGTTTCTTATTTACAAAGAGAAACATTTACCCTTATTTTTCAAAACATATTAGACGAATCAAGCTTTTTTCACTACAGAATGTAAGAAATAGACAATTAAAACAAATACAGTTTATCCGGAGCAAAAGCTTTTGTACTTTATATCATAATATATATCTTTGTAACAACAACACATCTAAACGATGCTTTCGTCCAAACTACGCACACTACTGAATATGCAGGGCAAGCGAAAGATTCTGCAATCGCTGGCCATAATCCTTGCGACCGCGCTCTGTAATTTAATAGGGTTAGCTGTATTATTGCCGATACTTATCCTCATCCTCGACAATAATAATATCCTTACCAATCCTGTACTATCATACCTATACCACAAAACAGGACTTGCCGATATTACATCATTTACTATAATCCTGTGTATATGCGTACTGGGGATTATATTATTAAAGAATATTTTTTATATTCTTCTGGTACAGAAACAAAGCCGCATATCTTTGTCTTTTTTCAGATTATACTCGACCCGGATGTATTCGACTTATCAGAATAAAGGACTGTTATATATTAAAAATCACAATACGGCTGAACTTATCAATAATGTAAACTCCGTATGCAGCAGATTGACCATGGGGGTTATATATCCATTATTCAATATGACAAGTGAAACCATACTCCTGATAATCATTACCGCCGGTTTATTGTGGTACAATGCATGGGTCGTATTACTTATCATGTGCATTATGGTTCCGGTGATACTTATAAACACTCTGTCCATTAAGCCCAGACTCGTGGAAAACGGTAAAGAAGAAAATAGATTACAAATATCCCAGAACAAAATCATGATGGAGTCTTTCCGGGGTTATGCCGAAATAGAAATCAATAACGCCCGTCCATTCGTCTTTAATCAATATAAAGAAGGGCTAAAAAAACTAAGTCGTTGCCGGACCCGCTCGGCAGTTTTAAGTGCCATGTCGGGTCGTTTCTCTGAAATAAGTCTTATTAGCGGAACAATCGTGTTTATAATTTTCTGCATATTATCGGGGAAAGAGCTTTCATCCATGAAAATGATGTTCGGCGTATTTGCCCTGGCAGCTTACCGTATAGTACCGGGCATCAATACTTTATCGGGATTATGGCTAACGATAAAACGAAACAGTTATGCCATAGATATTGTAGCGGACACTATCAGGGATGATCCGGAAGAAATTCCTTCGAGTATAGAGAACATCCCTTTTTCGAAACAAATTAAAATAAACGATCTTTGTTTCTCCTATGACGGTGAACATCCTGTGATACAACATTTAAATATCACCATTTTCAAAGGAGAAAAAATAGGTTTTAAAGCTCCTTCCGGAACAGGAAAAACTACTTTATTCCATCTACTCATGGGACTATATACTCCTCAAAAAGGAAATATAACGGTAGATAATACAAATATAACTCCCGAAAATATAAGCGTATGGCAAAAGCAATTGGCCTATGTATCTCAGGAAGTATTCATTCTGGATGCTTCACTGGCTGAAAATATAGCATTAGGGACAAACCGTGAACGTATAGACCGGGAAAAAATAGAACGCGTCATAGAAATGGCATCGTTAAGCGACTTCGTACATAATTTACCTAACGGACTTGAGAGTAACCCGGGTGAATTCGGTTGCCGCCTGTCGGGAGGTCAACGGCAGCGAATAGGCATAGCACGTGCTTTATATAAAGACGCATCTGTATTATTTTTTGACGAGGCAACATCGGCATTGGATAATGAAACGGAATGGGAAATCAACAAATCAATCAATCATCTTGCTGCAGAAAACAAGGAATTAACTATATTGATAATAGCACACAGAGAAAGCACGTTATCTTATTGCGACCGAATTATAAATCTATCGAAATGACTCCTGTACTGAAGAAACCGAATGAAATATTGCTGGAACAAGTAAACGAGCTGATTCTTGCCGGACATCATGTTCATCTACGGGTAAAAGGTATAAGCATGACTCCTACCCTGTTAAACGCAAGGGATATCGTCGAACTGGCACCCTGTAAAAAAAACAGATTGAAACGTCGGGATATTGTTTTATTCCGTTATAATGACCGGATTCTTTTACACCGTATTGTACGAAAAAACAAGAAAGGTCATTATAAAATATCAGGAGACGGCAACTGTTCAGGTTATGAATATGCCACTCCGAAAGATATCATAGCACAGGTCGTAAAAATAAAAAAAGAAAACAAAAATATAGACTGTAACCATTTGCTATGGCATATTTATTCTGAAATTTGGTTACTTTTACGGCCGGTACGGCGATATTTACTTTATGCGGGAAGATCTTTCTACAAACACTTAAATCACAAACGATATGAAAATAAAGAAAGGATATAAGACCAGGCAGGTAGCCGGAGAGTGCCTGGTCGTTGCACCGGGAGACCTGCACGTCGATTTTACACGTATTATCTCCTTGAATTCCACATCGGAATGGTTATGGAATTCTATCATCGGAAAAGAATTTAATACCGAAACCATTATTGATTTGCTATGTGAACAATATAATGTATCGAAAGACGAAGCGGAAAAAGACAGTAAAAACTGGATCGAACAACTTCGCCAAGCACAGCTTATCGAAGAATGAAAGAAAAAGGGTTGATAACGGCTTATAAAAATCGGGCAAAAGAACTGCTCCCCATCTTATTAGTATCTGTTTTATGGGATAAACCGGTCGATGAGAATCATTTCATGGACATGAATGATACTCTATGGAATGAAATTATTTCCATATCCGGACAACATGGCGTACTTGCTTTGGCTTTCGATGCTATGCTGACACTTCCAACTGAATTACAACCATCCCGTATCATCAGACTACAATGGTTCAATATGGTTTGTCAGGTAGAAAATTTCAACGAACGGATTTACCGGGTAATTTTTTTACTAGACAAGTTGTTTACAGACGCCCATATCCCCTATATGTTATTAAAAGGAATCGGAATTGCATCTTATTATCCTGTCCCGGAACATAGGTCCAGCGGCGATATAGATATATTTGTCCCGGAAAATGCAGAAAAAGCTATTAAAATAATAAAAAATGCCGGTGCGGTTCCCGACCATGATACGAAACGGCACTGTTGTTTATTCATTAACGGGGTGACAGTGGAAATCCATAGATACTGCATAGGGACAAAAGACAGAATGTTAGACAAACGTTACCAAATCATAAGCAAACGGTTATTAAAATATCCCCCACATCATATTCTTCTGCAAGACCATGTAATTCCTGTTCCGCCGATAATGTTTGATGCCTGGTTTTTACCTATGCATCTCATGCACCATTTCATCTATGTGGGTATAGGACTAAGGCATCTCTGTGACTGGATTATATTTCTGCGCCGTTATTCAGAAAAAATAGATAAACGAATTTATGCGGCCGATATGGAATATATCCACATGATGCGTATTACCCGGGCATTCGGGCATATCCTTACGGAGAAACTCGGGCTACCAGCCGATATGTTTCCTATCGGGCTGACTAATGACATAAAAGAAAAAAATGATGCCCGCCGCATTTACGAGAATATAATGTATGGAGGTAACTTCGGGCGCCATTTACGATTTTCAACAAATCGCAAAATCCTGAAATTGCCAACTAAATTTACCTCTTTACTGCGTTTTGCCGATTCACAATGGAAGCAACAGATGGTAGATCCTCTTTCGGGCATTCGAGTACTTATAGGAGGTCTATTCCCCAATTCACATTAAACTGAAAAATTATGCCGCAGTTCTGTATAGCAAATCATCGCTTCAAGATATTGACATCCGATCCGTATTTCATGGACGCCATGTATCCGTTCACCCCTTTTCGGATATCCGACGACGACAGACCGGACAATGATTTTTTATTTATCTTGCACCCCGAAGAAAATCTCGATCATATCGATATCGATACATTAATAAGAAAAGCCGATACGCAAGTAAAGCATATCGGTCAAGTTTCTATTCTGGAAAATACGGATAAAAGTATTCTAATTCAACATACATCCGATAATAAGGACCTCTTATTACTTTGGGATAAAAACGACAATCATTTCTATTCCGACCTTTTATTAAAAGCCCCGCACGATCTGGCAAAATTGGATATGCAGATCATGCGTGCATTCAATTACGCAGCCCTTCGGGCCAATACTCTATTATTCCATTCATCTTGCATAGTAAAAGACAATAATGCCCGTCTTTTTCTCGGAAAATCCGGAACAGGTAAATCTACACATTCGGCTCTGTGGCTGGAGCATATACCAGAATCATATCTGCTCAATGACGACGTACCTGCCGTACGCATCTTACACAATGAAGTAATAGCCTACGGTACTCCCTGGAGTGGTAAATTGAATTGTTACAAAAACGAATCGGCTCCCGTTTCTGCATTTTTCAGATTATATCAGGGAAGAGAAAATACAATACAGAAGTTTACGGGGAAAGAAGCATTCATCCGTTTATATCCCTCTTGTGCTCCCGTATTCACCTGGTTTGAGGAAACTCAGGATCTGTATTGTAATTTCTTATCCGAGCTAATTACCCGTATCAAAGTATACGAAGTACATTGTCTGCCCGATAAAGCAGCGGCACTCATGACTTTCGATGTATCGAAATAACATTATTCTTTAGTTTTTGGAAACTTTACCGATAAAAATCATTAAACATACCCCCCCAATTCCCAGCGTCCACCAGCACCATCCAGGAACATGCTCCCGGTAAACTGTATCCCCTTTCACCGGGTAACCTACCGAATCATGCACAAAAAAATAGTAAACCTTCCCCGGTACTGTCACCGGTGAATCCTTAATATTAAGCGAATGTGACAATTTACCATTTATTACTCCGGCCCAGCTCTCTGCATACTGGTTTGCCAGATAGCTCACCGTATCTTCTGTCACTACGCTATCCCGATAGGGAACCAACTGCGTCTCCACCAACGTATCTGTTTCTTTTGCAATCTGTGTGCGTATTGTTGGAATATAAACCGTCCGAGTACAGGACACGGCAAACAAGAGAATAACAAGATATAACAGTCCCTTCATAATTTCAAGAATTCTCTCCGGTTATTACCGGCCCGATAACTCACATGAATCCACGTTAAATTACTTTCATCTATTAACTGGTCAAACTCCATATCACTTAATAAAGCCAGCAATTTGCGGTTTTCTTCCACAGTGCCACCCGTGATATCCGCCGCCTCACCTCTCAAATGCTGGCTCGTCGGTGTACCTCCTACAGCCTTATTTAGTATCGGGCTGCGATAACCGCTGTTCACCCTGATTGGCTTCCCATATCTTTCGCGCAAAGGGTCAAGAATCTTTTCTGCCAAAGTAGATAATCTCACTTTCACATCGCCCGGAGCCGTATTATCTATTCCTTTTTTACGCGCCGTATCACTTGCGCAAAGTTCCTGTATCGTAAAATATTTCATGATTTTCTTTTCTTTAAATAAGTCCATTATTCAATCAATAGTCGCTCGGAGGCTGTCGTTTATTGCAGCCTCTTATATCGCAACGTTTAATTTCAGCTTCTTTATACTCCAGTTCTTTCTCATGTAGCTTATGAATATAAGCTAATTTATCGGCTTGTTCTTGGCGTAACTCTATATATAACGCATCTATCTTGGCATCTCTTTGAGAAATACGTTCTTCCAGCCATGCCACTTGTTTTCGCTCGTTCTCGTTCTCTATACCGTCAACTGCAGCATCTTCTTTCCGTTCGTTCACTTTACGGGTAGACCAGAAAGTAACCAGCCATTCTACTGCTTTAAAACCGCCCATGGCTCCTAACACCGATAAAAGACTGTTCAGGTCCATAAATTTTTCACGAATATACCTCCAACAATACCTATCCCGTCAAAAAACAAATCCAGAAGACTATCACCGTACCTTTCAGGATATGCAATATTCCCCGATTCACGTCCCGCCGCCAACCCGACAGCCACTTCCCAGCTTCCTAAAGACACGATAAAACAAACCGCCAGATGCAGCACCTTATCTGGCACATGACCCGTCACCCAGTTATACAACCGCCTCATAACTCACGATTATTTCGGTTTCTGTCTCTTCATAAACTTCTTTTCCTTCTGAAACCTCCGTAACGTCCGGGAAAACTACAAGCTTATAACCATGCTCAAGCAAGGTTTCTGCATTCGGATTAAACACGTTCCCTATGTGACCGGGGGCGGGAATTAAAACCCCGTTTTCCAATTTTGCATACATAATAAAACCTCTTTTTATAATACTTCTTTCACTGTGATATTTTTAATAGTAAATTCCAACGGTGTATCATTATCTTCAGGATATACCGACAAGCTGCTTATAGATGACTGAATAGCCGTTATCCGTGCCGTAACGCTATTCTTATCCCCCGTTAATTGTATGGGAAAACTAATACCGGACAATACTATTATTCGGGTTAAAGTTTTGGCAATATCCGGCGATGTCCATTGCAGCGTAACATCATATTCTTTACCGGCTGTCGTCGGGATAGCAGTAAATGAATGTAACACATAGGTAGAACGCCCCTGAGAATCTTTCCCGGTTTGCCTGATTGTAAATGTCCCGTCCTGGTTATTCACAATCTCCGTAGCATCCCCGTTATTAACCGCCGCGCCGTTAAATGTCCTCACATATACGGGATTGTACGGATTCTCATAAACCAGTTTGGCATTATTCCTATAACCTAATTTTTCCAATTTCATACTTACCAATTTCACCTGAAAAGGTGCATTAGACGATACCAGATATAAATTTGCACTGCCCACCTGTGCCGTGCTTTCATTATTTAACTGGTCCCCGTATACCTGTTCAGATGACGTATATACGTAAAAAGGAGTAGTACGGTCGCTCCTTAAAAACCATACATTACATATATTTTTTTTGTTAGCCGTGTCCGTTGTCGGTTCAAACACTACGGTCAAACGATAATTTATCCCAAATTCAATTTCAATATTCTTTCCAAAATTTAGGCTAATAACCGGACGCGAACCGGGGCTTTCCGAAGCCGGTTGCACAATATCCACCAGCCAGGTTCCGTCCGGTTGTTTTTCTATCGTTCCGCTCCCTAACATATTTCCGCTAACATGGGGAATGGCATCAGAGAACAATACTTCTTTAGGTTCCATTTCCAAATTTATAAGATGTTGCGCCGGAATAACCTCTTTTACACCTCCGGTCTCGGCTACATTAGCCGTATCACGTACCATATTAGTCGTCATATTCTTCCCTAATACTTCCGACAACATACCTACTTGTTCAGCCTTAAAGTCGTATATGGTAAATTCGTCACCTTCCGCATAGGGATTTATGTAAATATAAAAATTCAACGGAGTGCC